>JADHVP010000046.1 GCA_016783945.1 Ignavibacteria bacterium | reverse complement strand
CGCAGCTTATTGAACTCATCCATTGCCTTTTCCAGGATATTATCCGACATACCGCTTTTCTCTATCTTCTCGCGAATCTTTATGAGATCAGGGTCAAGCTCAACTCCCTCTCCCAGCTCATCCTGCAATATCCTTATCTGTTCCTGTACAATAAACTTCCTTTGATTCTTTTGCATCTCAGTGTAAATCTTTGCATCGATATCCTTTTCTATGTGTAAAATCTCAAGCTCAGATGTTAGCAGGAAAAGTACTTCATAATACTGCTTGTGAAGATCATCAATCTCGAGAAGTCTTTGCTTTTTGTTAACATCGACAATGAGTGTAGAAGCTATGTAATATAATTTCCTATCGGATTCTTTAATGTTATCATAAGCAACAATTGATTCATTGGGAATCGTCTCGTTCGAATTCACGTATTCCTTAAACTTCTTGGTTGCCTGCCTTATCAAACCCTTGAGTTCCGTGTCTTCCTTTAATTCATTGAACTTAACACTCACCTGGGCTTTAATAAATGAATTACTATGAAATTTCGTCACAGTTGCCGGGACGATTCCGTCGACGAGAACTTTTATAAGACCGTTCGGGAGCCTTAAAACCTGTAGAATCTTTGCGACGGTTCCTGTTTGATAAAGGTTTTCAAAAGTTGGGTCCTCTATTTTTGCATCGAGTTGTGTGACAAGCAGAATATATTTATCAGATTCAATCGATTTATCGATTGCTTTTATAGTCGATTCTCTCCCCGCTAATATCGGGAAGATCATATAAGGATATATTACAATATCTTTTAAGGGAAGAACGGGCAAGTCTGTCGGGATTAAACCTGGATCATCCTTTACTTCTGCACTAACCTCTTTATCTTCAAACAATATCTTATTTCCGCTCCCAACATCGTCCTGAAGATTTTCTAAATCAAGCTTATCTTCTTTTCTGTCCTTCATAAAATTATCCTGTTTTGAAAAATTAAATATAAATTTACTCTCATAGAGTTTCAATTCTAAAGAACGCTTACTACTGAGATAAAAGTACAATTGACAAGAAAACTTATAAGACAATTTTCAATTTTTAATTTACAATTTTCAATAAATATTCAATTCGCAATTTACAATTAGTCATATAATGACAATTTGAAGATTTATTCTAAACAATCAATAAATGGGAATTGATAATTATTAAATAAGTAACTATATTTAGACCAAAATTCAGATTTAAATTTAGTACAAAAAAATGAAGAAAATAAACATATCGAACGATATTATTCCCCTTGGGGAATTCAAAACAGGTTTATCCAAATGGCTAAAGAATATACGAAATACAGGTCAGCATTTAATCATAACACAAAATGGAAAACCGGCGGGTGTTCTTTTATCACCTTCTGAATACGATGAACTCGTACATGAGAAATTATTTATAGAATCCGTAAGCAGGGGTCTGTCCGATGCAGAATCGGGGAAAGTCTTTTCAACAAATAAATTAAAGAAAGAACTTACCAGAAGAAGAACGACGGGGATGTCTTAATGAGAGTGGTATGGACAAACGAAGCTTTAGAACGACTTATAGAAATTGAAGGATTCATAGCACAGGACAGTCCACAGAGAGCAGAAAGGTTTGTAGATTATCTGATAAAACAAGGTGAGTCCATTTCCAAAAATCCTAACATTGGTCGTATTGTTCCGGAAATATCAAACCCTGATATCCGCGAGCTTATTGCTAAAAAGTACAGAATTGTGTATAGAGTGAAGAAAAGCATAATCGAAATTCTCACGGTATTTGAAGGACATAGATTACTTAGAATCGATGAAATAGAGATGGAATAATACTCCATTAAGGATAATTATCAATTTTACAATATTCAATTTTCAATCAATTTCTAATTCACAATTTACAATTAGTTCTACATTGAAAATTCACTGTAAATTGCAAAATTGAAAACTAAAAATTAGTTTCCTTTTTTACGACAAAATTCGATACGAAGCAGGGCGTTGTATTGAGGACTGAGGAAAAATCAAATTATTTACTGTCTTGACTAAACGAATTATTAAAAATAATTTAACACATAGTTTTGAAACATTTATCAAACAGGTTTGTTTGAATTAATAAAATCTTTAGTTTGAAGCATATTAAAATCGCATTATATTTTTTATTCATATCTGCTTTTCTGTTTACCGCAGTTAGCTGTAATTATACGACACACAGGACCGTATCAAAAACACAAAACAGCGATGAAGAAGACCCTGAACCCGATTATAACGTCACATTGGAGGATGAATATCAAGATTATGTGAACTACATTTATATGGGAAACCGCTCTGAAAGCTTCGGAACGTTTTTCAATAAGTTTTACACTGCCTTAGACGACTATGACGAAGCAATGAAAGATTATAAAGCTTCGACCATCGCAACATACAACAGGAGAATGGATTCGTTAAATATCGTCCCGGCAATTTCTCCGACGGCAAAAGAAAAACTGACTAAAGTAATTGAGAGATGTTCGAAAATTATTCAATTCAACAAGAACACCCGTTTCATTGACGACGCAGTATTACTTATCGGGAAATCGTATTATTTCATGGGAGATTTTCTTCAGGCTGAAAGAAAATTCAATGAGTTTCTTTCAAAACTAACGAAGAGTGAACTCTTTGACGAGGCTTCGTTATTTTTCGGGAGGACAAAAATTAAATTAGGCGAAAACGAAGAAGGAGTTAAAATTCTAAAGAACCTCCTCGATAACACAAAAGATATTAATATAAAATCCGAAGCAGCCTTCGATCTCGGCATAAACGCTTTGACGAAGAATGATTATAAGGCGTCAATTGAATACATTCGAAATTCAATTAAGTACACAGATGACGAAGAGAAAATGGCAGAAAAGCAGTACATACTTGCAAAGATATTTACATTATACGATCCTTCAAAAGCATATAAAGAATATTTCAAAGTTATTGATAATACCTCAGACTTTGACCTTACATATTATGCAAAGCTGAACTATGCGAAATCCCTTAACAAGGTTCAAAAATACATAGAAGCTTATTCGATCTTCACAGAGCTTGCTAAGGATTATAGAGAATATCCTGAATTCCAACAACTCGCTGAACTTGAAACTGCAAACAATCTCTTCCTTCAGAAACAGTATAAAAAAGCCATACAAAATAGTTATGATGTAATCGTTGACTATCAAAATACAAGAGTAGCTGCGGACGCTTACTATCTACTGGCAAAATACTATGAAGATGTTAAATCTGATTATCTGGATGCATTAGTAAATTACAACAAAGTAAATGAAGAATTCAGCAATTCTGATTATTCAATCATAAGCAGCAAGCGTGCAACTACTCTTGATAGATACTTTACTTTAATAGCAACTATAAATGATACAACAAAAACAATAATTCCATCTTTTAACTCTGCGCTCGAAGATTACAGAAACAAAAGACTCCTTGAAAAAGGATTGGAACAAAAGAAACAGTTCGAAGGACAGGAAGAGGAAGGTAAAATTGAAGGAAAAGGAGACGGACAAGGATACAATAACCATAATGATAAAATCAGTAATTCATTTTTGACTGCTCGCCTTGATTCAATTATCAATGAAAAAGAAAAAGATATATCGAGTAATCCTGAGAAAAATACTGATACTCTCACAACATCATCCGATAATGAAAAAACGAAATTCGATGCTTACCTTGAACTGGCAGAATTATTTCTATACGAATTAAACCAAACCGATTCAGCTGAACATTATTTAAAAATTGCTTTATTAGCTAATAATGATCTGGATAGGGAATCGAAAGTATTGTACACATTAGGAACGTTGTATAAAAAAGAAAACCGAACAGAAGAAGCAAACATGATATTCAAAAAGATTATTGAAGAAAATCCAAAATCAGTGTTTGCAAATGAATCACGGAAGACTCTTGGAATACAAACTCTCGATGTAGAAAAAGATCCTACAGAATCATTATTCAAAGAGGCAGAACAAAATATTCTAACAGAAAATTACGATAAAGCAATTATTAACTTAAGTGATATTAATACAAAATACCCCGAAAGTATATATCTGCCAAAAGCAATTTATACTATAGGCTGGATATACGAATATGCTTTAAACAACAAAGACAGTGCATCTTACTATTATACTTTGCTCAAAGATTCTTATCCAGAATCAGAATTCTTACAGGTTGTCAATACTAAACTTGACTACTGGGCATCCTTAGAAAAAAATTCCTCAGATTCTACAGAAGAACTTCAGGATTCGAATAACGTTATAAACGAAAAAGAATTAGAGAAAGAAAATATTGAAGGAGAGATTCCTGATGAAATTCTTGAAAAAAAGATCGAGGAAGAAAAACAAGACGAAAAAGGAGAAGATGAGAATCCTGATCTTTTAAAACCTGATGAAGAAGGTATAGAAAAAATTATCAAATAATCCAATTTTCCTGCCTCAAAGAACTAACAATAACTCCATTAAGCTTATTTCATTAGAAATAAGTATCTAATTATTTTTTTTGAATACTGGAACTTTTATTATATTGAAAAAGTTGGTATTTATAAATCTTCAATATAAAACTCAATTTAAATAATTATTTATAAATCAAATTTACAAATTATGAAACTTTTTAAAACAAAATTCAAATTCTCATTCATTTTAACTGTTTTATTTTTTGCATTAATAATCAATGCAAACGCAGATACATTAACAGTACAAGTAGGAAATGGTGGGAACAGTTTTTCCCCACAAAACGTCAATGCTATTGTTGGTGATTTTATTAAATGGGTACATGTCGCTGGATTTCATACTACAACATGCAATCCTAACACAAGACCATTAACCAGTCTTCCTACGGGTGCTCAAACATGGGATGAACCAATGAACGCAAGCCAGATTTTCGTATATGAACTTCAAGTTGATGGTTTATATGAATACGAATGTATACCGCATTCACCATTTATGAATGGAACTATAAATGTTTCACCAACGAACATAAATATCATTTCACAACAAGTACCAGAATCATTCAAACTTTCGCAAAATTATCCGAATCCATTTAACCCTTCAACAAGTATCAAATTTTCACTACCAAACTCTTCATTTACGACTTTAAAGGTTTATAACCTGGTAGGTCAGGAAGTTGAAACTTTAGTTAATGAGAATTTAAATGCCGGAACTTATGAAGCAACATTGAATGGAGCAAATTTAACAAGTGGAATATATTTTTATACAATTAATGCAGATGGTTATAGTGAGACAAAGAAAATGATGCTTATTAAATAAGGATCGAAAAATTTTTCATTATTAAAATCCGTGTTCAAATTTTGAATGCGGATTTTTTATTTTAATATTTTTAGATTAATTACTCCTTGTCAACAACTGATATCTCTTTGTAAATGTAATCTACAAAGCTATCCATAATCATTTTCATTCCTATCACTCTTTTCTCAGCAGCTATATCTTTTTCTAAAAGATTTTCTTTATCACTAAGTAACGATTCAGTAATCTCAGCGTTCTCTTTAATTTTCTCAAGGAAAAGAGATTTCAATTCATTTGATTTTTCCCAATTAGCTACTGGTTCAATGTTATTTGCAGATTTTTCTGAACTCTCCAACCTTCCTTTGTAAAAATCCAGGTCTTCATAAGAAAATATTCGATAAGTATAATCTCTTAATACAGAAGCTTCATTATTAAGTTTATATAAGAATTCCAGCTTGCGTCTTTTTTGCCCCGTACTAAGCTCATTACAGCTAAAGGAGAACAAAAATAATACTATAAATATTATAATCCTTTTCATTTCGAACTAAAACATCTTTAATTTTTACACCCCAAAATAAAATCCGTATGCAACAAGCTTGTATTCATTATCGAATAATCTATATAATCCAGTTCCTCCGCCTTCGTAATATCCATCTGCAATTATTAATTCATAAACACCATCTCCGTTATAATCAACGATTCCATCTAATCTTACATACGTGAAATCACTTTCTCTCAAATCGAAATGTTTATTAAGTATATCACCTTCGAAGTTCATAATAAATATTGCTGTTGCAAAAGACTCGAAGGATAACTGTTTCCAATAACTTACAACATATTCGTTTTCACTTTTCCCTGTAAAATTACCTTTGAATATTCTTATCTCCTCATCGTCAATACTATCGACTTTCTTTTGAATTTCTTCATCATCGATGTAATCCGTTGCAACAACATTCTTCAAATAAGGAAGCATGATTTCTTTGAAATGGTCTATTGTTGAACGATCCTTTATACCTTCCTTATTTATTTCGGACATATTCGAATATCCGGATACAATGACAATTTCATTTGATGGAATAACCTGAGCTGTGGGCATATTCAAAACAGGATAAAATATATTACCTGCTCCAATTTCATCTTCAAAATCGAATACATACTTATCGACATCTCCAGGAAAAACACCGTTAGTAAGACTAACATACAGCTTATCCCCAATTTTCAGATTTGTTAGCTTGTTAAATCCGTCTTCATATTCGCGAAAGGTATATTCATTTGTTTTCTTCATGGTTTTATCATACTGCTTAACCATTTCCCTGCAATAATCCATATACTTATCATACCCTGTACCGGATACCGTATCCCAACCAAAGAAATCCGTAAATTTTTTGGGAGTAACATGGTCTTCTACATATACACCTAATTCTCTTGTCATTCCAATGTAAACCGTATCATCCATTAATGGCGTACTGGAACCCTGACTCTTTTTCTCAACCTTAGTACATCCGAGAGAACATACAAAAAAACTAAATATAAAAAGATAAGATATTATTTTTTTCATGATGATAATTATTGATTTTAAAATCCCTTGTTTGAATTCTTACTTTACCAAGATCATTTTCCTGATATCTGAAAATATCTTCCCTGAATTTCTTTCAACCGCTTCAATTTTATAAAAATAAGCACCCGAAGATAAACCATACGCATTGAACTCAACCGTATATCTACCAATGTCTTTCAAATCATTTTCTAACGTAAAAACCTTCTTCCCGAGTATGTCATAAATCCTCAAAGTTACATTAGACTTTTTTGCAATGTCATACGTTATCTTCGTAGATGGATTAAACGGATTCGGATAGTTTTGGAGCAGCCCATATTCCAACGGAGTTGTCGAGGGCTCTTTAACAGAAACAGATGTAGTCCCCTGTTTTAAAACAATATCATTGCTCGGATCGAACTGTAAATTTGTTGGTTCACGGTCAAACGTAAACGTAAAAATCTGGTTGTTAGAATCATTAAGAACCCTGATCACCGTATCTGGACCCGTCGCGAACATTACTTTTATTTCAATTGGCATTGTAAAGAAATTCGCATTTGTTTGGATCTGTTTTGCCAAAAACTCAACCTGCCAATTACCGCCGCCCAGATTAATAAAGCTGTATGTATTCTGATAAACAGGATGATTCGGTCCGTAAACCCATTCATTGAAGAACCAGTTAAGCGTCTGTCCTGTTGACTGGTTTAATTTATTTATAACATCACCTGTAACTGCACTTTTGTATTTAAAATCTGTTGTATCGGTTGAATAATCTTTAAGGGCTGAAAAGAATACCGAATCCCCCAGCGTGTATCTTAACATATGAAGAACGCATGAACCTTTTGCATAAATGATTGCATAATTATAAAGAATGCTTCCGGGTGGCGTAGTTACAGCCCAGGAAGAATCATAAATAGACCATCCAGGATTTCCCGAAAAATAACTGCTCGCATCACCGTAAATAGAATTCTTGTATGTGCTGTACCCATTTGTATACTCATACCATAAAGCTTCGCTATAAGTAGCAAATCCTTCGTTCAACCAAACGTCTGCCCACGTACCGGGCGATATCATATCTCCAAACCACATGTGAGCATATTCATGAGAAACAAGATTCTCTCCCCAGCAATTTGGACAAAGGCTTATTAATGTCTGGTTCTCCATACCTGCCCAGGGAAACTGACCGTTCAAAGTTGCAAATCCACCTTTATCAAAAGGATACTCCCCAAATAAATTGGAGAACTGAGTTGTCATAGGAATAATTTTTGTCTTAATATTGGAAATATTTTCTCCCGGATTCCAATAGAACCAAATGGGTATGCTATCGGACGGGTTTGATATTTTATGCCAGTAAACAATATCGAGATTATAATTTACCTTTCCTGATAAAACGATAAGGTAAGTAGCAATCGGATAATTACTAACCCAATTATAATATGTCGTATCACCATTTACGGTTGTACTGTTCAGAAGACCGTTTGAGCCAAGCTTTACTGTAGATGGAACCTTTGCAGTTAAATCGAGTGTTGCTTTATCCGAAGGTTTGTCCCAGCAGGGATAAAGTTTTCTTGCGCCTTCCGGAGGACAATCGGTAAACACAAAACCCCCCGAAGCGAAGAACGAATTATCGGATACATTGTTATGTCTGAAAAAGATTTTCACTTCAACAATCTCACTAACATTGTAAGTTCGATCCAGTGTTACGGTTAATAAATTCGAAGCATGAGTAAACGAAACACCCGCCATACTCACAGAATCAATTACGAGTGAAGAGTTCACAGCATTCAGATTGATGGAATTAAGCGTTGAATCAACTCTGAATTTCACAATTATGTTTGCGTTATACGATTTAGGGTAAGGTGATGAAAAATTGTTATAAATATCGAAGAATATCTTGTAATTCAGGACATCGTACGAATGTCGTGGAGAGTTGGGAGAATCCATCATACCGGATGCATTTTGCATAAGAGCTTTCCTGTGAGCACAGAATTGCGAACCTTTTAAAAACTGCTCCTGGCTGTACAGATTATCCGTGACCAGTAACAATGTTAATAAAGCAAGAAATAAGTTTTTCATTTTTAAAAATTTAAATGCTTATATAAAATTTTTTAAGTGTTATTTAAAATTCCTATACACGTTCATCAGTTACATCACACATAATCAAAAACTCCATTAAAATCCTAATTAGGTACTAAATCATCAATCTTATACAATTTCCAGTTACCTTTATTGTCTTTCTTAAAATACAATTCGAAATGACCATCATAATAACCCGAACCATCCTCAACAGGTTGACGATAGTTAATCATATTATTCCCGATTAGACCTTTACTTATTGAAGCAGTAGTTTTGTATTCATCATAATAACTCCCTGCACTCATGTTCTTCTTAGTTGTTCTTTGCATCCCACCCTCCGTATAAACTACGTTTATCGTATTTTGCGAGTGACTAAGATAATAGTCTTTCGAACTAGGTGCCTTCTTAATATACTCCCTGGCAAAATCTTTAAATGATAATTCTTTTTTTGATGAAAGATCATCTTTGACATAACCATCTTTTGATACAGACCATTTGTATTTTTTCTTACTTGTGTACGGACTGTAAGTACCCTTCATGGTTTTCCCATCTGTGGAAAGAATTCCGTCAAACAATCCTGCTTCCTTTTCATTCTTATCTTCGTACAAAACTATCTCACCCGTGCTCTCATCATACGTTCCTGTCATATTTGTTCTGTATGGGGGATCGGTCCAGTAAGCGACATTATAACCAGTAATATTTTTGCCATTAACCTCTTTAATGACTATCTCGAATTTTCTTTCGTGAAATGTACCTCCATAAGTCCCAATTAAGTTAAGACGATTGCTTTGTGTTTTCCCGGTTAAATCTTTATCATTTTGATTATCTGTTGACTGTTCGCTTTCCGATTGGGCATCTGATTCAGTAACCTGTTCCGATTGTTTCTCTGTTTCATCACCTTCGAAGATTGATTTTATTTTTCCGCAAGATAATACACTTAAGAAAATTGCTAAAGCAATCATTAATGAAAGTATGTCACGTGGTCGAGATAAAATAAGTTTTTTCATGTTGTAGTTTTTTTGTTTCATCAATACTTTTTATATTTCAAATAAAAATTATATATGCGATTGATATATTTTAGTTGGATTTTGTTTTTATAAATTAATGAATTATCCATCATGTTAGTGTACTAAAAGAAACAGTATTTAGGATTTAACTTTTATTATTAAATTTACTACTTTTGGTTTAATATAAAAAGTAAAACCATATCAAAAATGTCAGATTTTATTTACCTATAATTTAAAACTTTTTAAAATGAATACTAAAATATTCATTACACTTATAAAAACTTTTAGCTATAATTAATTAAACATAAGAATAGCAATAATCCGTAAACTCTTTTTTAATTAAACCTTACACTCATCATAATCTGTTAGGAGTAAATTATGAAAACTTTCATCTTAATGACAAAGCTCTCTCCAGAAGAATCAAAACAGTTAAAAGACAGAGCAAAAATCGGTCGTGAATGGTTAGCCCAGGTTAAAGCAAAATGTCCCGAAGTCAAATTTATTTCACATTATGCATTACTTGGAAAGTACGATTTCCTTGACATCTATGAAGCACCAGATGAAGAAGTCGCTTCTAAGGTATCAATGATAAGTTTACAGCATGGGGCATTAGCTGCCGAGAGTTTGATGGCAATTCCGTACAAACGCTTTCTTGAATTGACAAAAGAGATTTAAGAATTGTCTTGAAAATAAACTACCGCAAATTTCGGGATGTGAAATTCTGAAGTTTGCGGTGTTTAATAATTGTTATTATGTTTTTATCCCTTCAGCTATGTCCTTTACATGAGGATCAAAATCTTCCTGGTAAAATTCAAAGCTGATTTCATCGCTTACAAAATCCATTATACCGGTTTGTTCGATCGTACTCTCATAAGTCTTATAACATCTTAACGCTTCCTGCATTTTTCTTATATCTTCTTCTTCGACAGGCTGCTTGCAGTCTATAATATTTTCAGTGGAGTAAAGAATATGAAAGGGGTTTTGTGAATTCATAACATTCGTTTCCACATCTCTCTTACTTAATGTGAAGAAAGCAAGCCTCTTCAGATAATCCGTTCCTTTATCCTTCATTCGTAAGAAAAGTCGTTTCACAACAGCATGTGTAACCAGATGATCGTGAAACCCACTAATACCATGAACAGGATAAGTTACAAGTATTTCTGGTTTCATTCTTTCAATTTCATTTTTAACAGCATTTTCTATTTCTCTTGGGTCCATTTCAGCAAGACCACTATCAGGAAGATCAAGTAAAGTCATTTCTTTTAAACCAAGAACTTTTTCTACCTCAAGCATTTCTTTGTGTCTTTCTTCACCCATCTGCTTAATACTCAATCCGAGTTTATGCCTTTGCTTTGTTGCACCGCCTTTTGTCAATGTGAGCAGGTTTATTTCATGTCCTGCTCTTTGTTGAGCAGACATTGCTGATGCAGGTCCGAAGGATTCATCATCAGGATGTGGGAAAATGTAAAGGGTTTTCATATCGTTTAGTGAATTTTATTTTGGGATTAAATAAATATATCAAATATGAAAATCCATTACTATATAAATAAGGCAATATAAATATTTTTAAGAAGTGAATAATAGCTTCTAATAATTTTACTTGAATATCAATACTTTTCTTATTATGTTTCGTTAAATAACGAAATGAATAATATCTCAAAACAGGAAAAAATTTTTAAAGCACTCTCGGATAAAAGCCGCCTCCGTATTCTTAAGATGCTTAAAAAGAAATTTCTTTGTGTTTGTGAAATAACGGAAGTACTTCAACTTGCAACATCAACTGTATCCCAACATTTAAGTATATTAAGTGAAGCTGGTTTTATAATTGAACGTAAGGATGGTAAATGGGTTAATTATCTTATTAATCCAAAACCTTCTGATCCTCGTGTTTCTAAAATGCTCGCTTCGTTAGATTTTTGGATTAATGACGACCAGCTTATTACAAAAGATTTACAAAAAGTACAAGTTGTAGATCGTAAAAAAATCTGCTCGAGGTAAAAAATTTTTCTGTAACGTTTCTACATTTGCCAAATGTACAAACGATAAATTATATATGAACTGGAAAGAACAATATAAAAGCTTTTTATGGATACTGGGATTTTTTCTGTTCGCTTATTTTATACCGACCGGGAATGAAAAGTTCAATAATGCAATATTCGAAGCTTTCAGTCTCGCAAAGTGGTATGCACAAGAACATGTATTATTATGTCTTGTTCCAGCGTTTTTTATAGCTGGAGTAATATCTGTTTTTGTAAGTCAAGCAGCAGTGATAAAATATTTCGGAGCAAAAGCAAAGAAGTGGCTTGCTTATTTGGTAGCATCTGTCTCGGGAACGATACTTGCGGTTTGTTCTTGTACAGTCTTACCTCTTTTTTCAGGTATACATAAAAGAGGTGCTGGACTTGGACCGGCAATAGCCTTCCTATACTCAGGACCAGCAATAAATATATTAGCAATAATTCTTACAGCCAGAATATTAGGATTTGAATTAGGTATTGCAAGAGTCATTGGTGCAGTAGTTTTCAGTATCGTCATAGGATTAATAATGAGTTTCATATACCGTAAAGAAGAAAAAGCTAAGAAAGATGAACAGCTTTCATTACCCGAACCGGAAGAAACAAGACCAATATGGAAAACGGCTTTTCATTTTTTTGTTTTAGTAGCAATTTTAGTGTTTGCAAATTGGGGTAAACCGGATACAACAGAAGGTTTCTGGTATTTTATTTATACAAACAATTGGTTGATCACAGGATTGTTTGGATTAGCGTTTGCATTTTCTCTTATCTTTATACTAAAATTAAATAAATTTTATGTTATCACAGGTTCAATAATTGTAATTGCTTCAGTAATAATTTTTTCGAATAATCCAATTATTTCATTCACCGTATCAGTTGTTATCTTAACAATAATTTTATCAATTTCTAAAGGTGAACCCAACGAATGGATGGGAGAATCATGGGGTTTTGCAAAGCAAATTTTACCATTATTAGGAGCAGGAGTTTTAGTTGCAGGATTTTTACTTGGAGCCCCAAGCAGTTCAAATGGAATTATCCCTAATGAATGGATTTCAAACTTCGTTGGTGGTAATTCTGTTTTTTCAAACTTCTTTGCCTCTATAGTTGGGGCATTTATGTACTTTGCTACATTGACTGAAGTACCAATCTTACAGGGATTGATTAATAATGGAATGGGGAAAGGTCCTGCATTAGCTTTGCTCTTAGCGGGTCCAGCACTGTCACTTCCAAACATGCTTGTCATTCGAAGTGTGATTGGGACACAGAAAACAATAGTGTACGTTACTCTTGTTGTTGTAATGGCAACGACAAGTGGGTTAATTTTTGGTGCTTTATAAAACATAAATGAGTGACAAAGATTTTATTAATCTGCACATAGTTAAGAATGAAAATAAAAGATTTTTGAAATAATATAAAAAAGAATTTTAAATAGGAGAACTAAAATGTTACATATCAAAGTAGTAGGATCAGGCTGTATGAATTGTGAAAAATTAGCAGCAATGTGTCAGACTGTGATTATCGAAAAAGAAATTGAAGGATACGTTGAAAAGATTACAGACAGAGAAAAAATAACCGAACTCGGAATAATGATGACACCCGGATTAATTATTAATGATAAAGTTGTCAGCAGTGGAAAAATTCCAACACAATCCACTTTAGAGCAATGGATACTCAATGCAGCAAACAAATCCGTAAATTAATTTCACAATATTTTCAACAAATATTATGAGCACGGTAATAAAAAAGTTAAAATTCCTTGACAGGTATTTAACACTCTGGATTTTCCTCGCAATGTTTGCAGGAGTATTTTCAGGTTTTTTCTTCCCTAAAATTGTTGACTTCTGGAATTTATTCCAAGTTAGTACTACAAACATTCCAATTGCTGTTGGTCTGATTTTAATGATGTATCCACCATTAGCAAAAGTAAAGTATGAAGAACTTGGAAAGGTTTTCAGAAACTGGAAGATATTATTATTATCGTTGATACAAAACTGGATCATTGGACCAATATTAATGTTTGTATTGGCTATTCTTTTTTTGAGTGATCTTCCGCATTACATGTACGGCTTAATTATGATTGGACTCGCACGCTGCATTGCTATGGTAATTGTATGGAATGAACTGGCAAAAGGTGATTCGGAATATGCTGCTGGATTGGTTGCATTCAATTCAATATTCCAGGTCTTGTTCTACTCTGTTTATGCTTATGTATTTATTACATTGTTACCTACATGGTTTAATATTGAGGGTACCGTTGTTGATGTGACAATCGGACAAATTGCTAAGAGTGTATTTATTTATTTAGGGATTCCATTCATCGCGGGTATTATTACAAGATTCAGTTTGATTAAGCTTAAGGATAAGAAATGGTACGAGAATAGCTTCATACCTAAGATTAGCCCGGTTACATTAATCGCATTGCTTTTTACAATTCTTGTTATGTTTTCTCTAAAGGGTGAGTATATTGTTGAATTACCGCTTGATGTTATTCGTGTTGCAATCCCGCTTCTTATTTATTTTGTACTGATGTTTCTTGTTTCTTTTTACATGGGTAAGAAAGTAGGAGCTAATTACGCCCAATCAACAACACTATCGTTCACTGCTGCAAGCAACAATTTTGAATTGGCGATTGCTGTTGCGATTGCAGTGTTCGGTATTAATTCAGGTGAAGCGTTTGCCGCAGTGATTGGACCTTTAGTTGAGGTGCCCGTATTAATCTCACTCGTAAATGTTGCTTTGTTCTTCCAAAAAAAATATTTCGGTAAAGTGGATAGAGGAGATATAAATGCTCCTGATATTTGTCCATAAATTAAAATTTAACTAATGAATATTTCAAAAATATTAGTATTAATGCTTTTGTCTTTGTATGCTATTGCTTGCAGTAATAATAATACAAAATATGAAGCTTATTATTTTCATCCTACTGCAAGGTGCCAGAGTTGTCTTAATCTCGAATCTTATATGAAAGAATTAATCGAAACTAAGTATAAAGAGGATGGATTTCATTTTAATGAGGTGAATATAGACGAACAAGAAAATGAACATTATAAAAAAGAATTCGACCTGCAATTTAGTTCTGTAATACTCGTAAAGTTTGAAGACGATAAACAAATTAAATGGAAAAATTTAGATTCCGTATGGTCTTACACTCACGATAAGGAAAAGTTTTTTAATTATACAGAAGAAGAAATTAGAAATTTTATGAATTAAAGATATAAAATTATTATTTACAAAAACATAAAACTCAATTTGAAATGAATAAAACCCCAATGGAATTGCTAAAAGAATTTGCGCCTGAGTTCGCAAAGAATCAAATGGACGAAAAAGCCCTTTTGTTCGAAAATGAGAATTATAAGAGTGTACCCAATAAATACAAACTGTTAATAGGTATAGCAGTCGCAGCTGCACTTGGCTCAGACACCTGCACTCAAATGTGGACGAAGATGTCAAAAGAAAAAGGCGGAACAAATGAAGAAATTATCGAAGCGATAATGATAGCAAGGTATATGAAACAAGCAACAGTAAACGATACAGTAAGTAACACATTAAATCATATTTTTAATAATATTAAATAAATTGTAATGGTTATTAAAATTCTCGGAGTCGGTTGCAACCGCTGCAGAAAATTAGAGCAGCAGGTAAAAGATTTAGTAACAGAAAAAAATATTGATACAACGATAGAAAAAGTCACCAACATTGATGATATGATGAAATACGGTATTATGACAACACCCGGACTTGTAATAAACGATAAATTAAAATCTACTGGAATACTTCCTAAAAACGAACAAATCTTAAAATGGATAGAGGAGGAAAAAAAATGACAAAAACATTAATCTATTTTTCAATTTTAGTTACAGTAGTACTATTGTTGTCTTGCAGTAAGAACGATGTTAAATCAGAAGCAAACAACAAATCGGGAAATCAAGTTGTAAACAATGGTTACAAAATCGAATTTGTAGAACTTGGTTCAGTAAAATGCATTCCCTGTAAAAAGATGCAGCCTATCATGAAATCAATTGAAAAAAAGTATGGCGGTCAGGTTAAAGTAACATTTTATGATGTTTGGGAAGATGATGCCCCGGCAAAAAAATTCGGTATAGAATTGATTCCAACTCAAGTATTCCTCGATACAAAAGGGAATGAAATTATGAGGCATCAGGGATTTTTTGCAGAGGAAGAAATTGACAAGTTCTTACAATCGCAAGGGCTAACTATAACGGAATAATCTATGATAGAAGAAATATTTTCTTTCCTGAGCACAGCATTAACCGAAAACACCGGCATTGCAATTTTTGCATCATTTGGTTGGGGGGTGCTGAGTATTTTATTAAGTCCATGCCACTTATCCAGCATTCCGTTGATAATAGGTTTTATCAATTCTCAGGGTGAGATATCGCTTAAAAGAACTTTTTATGTATCATTAGTTTTTGCAGTTGGAATTCTGATTACAATTGCTTTAATAGGAATTATCACAGCATCTTTAGGAAGACTTATGGGGGATGTGGGCAGTTTTGGCAATTATATAGTTGCCGCAGTGTTCTTTGTAATTGGATTGTACTTGTTGGGTATAATAAAATTGCCCTGGGATAATGCTAACATAAAAACTACAAAACAAAAAGGTCTGATTGCGGCTTTTATACTTGGACTTTTGTTTGGTATTGGTCTTGGTCCTTGCACATTTGCTTATATGGCTCCGATACTTGGTGTAGTATTTGAGGTTGCGAGTAGTAATCTTCCGTATGCAATTATTCTTTTACTTGCTTTTGGTATTGGGCATTGTTCTATAATTGTTCTAGCTGGAACGATGACAAAGAAAGTTCAGGAATATCTAAACTGGACGGAGAATTCAAAAATCATCTCATACATTAAAAAAGCCTGCGGTGTATTGGTTATATTGGGTGGAGTATATATGATTTATATTACATTCTAAATTTTCTTAATAATGAAATATCTATTTTGGATAGCCGTGTTTGTTTTTATACAAACTACTTTAACGAGTGCACAAACTTATTCAGATTTCACTGCTGATGATATTGATGGTAATGAAGTAGTTTTAAGTTCGCTTTTAGAAAAAGGACCAGTAATGCTTGGCTTCTGGAGTTCGCGATGCACTGCGTGCAGAGAGTTGCAGAGAAATATGAAAACATTGTATGAAAGATATAAATCGTATGGCTTTACTTACATTGGGATTAATGTGGATGACCAGAAAACGGTATCTAAAGTTAAATCTTATGTTTCTACTCATGGCTTTACATTTCCTGTAATATTAGATACTGACAACAAAATCTTCGAAACTTATAGTGGAAGCGCAATTCCTTATTATTTGTTCATTAATAGTGATAAAGAGATAATTAGCTCACATCTTGGATATAATAGTGGGGATGAAAAAATAATTGAAGATGAGATAAAGTCAATGGTAAACTTGAAATAAATTGTGATTTTGTATCAATAAAAAATCTTTTTTTAAAACCTTATGGAAATTAAATAAATCTTTATCACTTTAAAAATAATAATATAGAAAGACTGAAATGACTGAAATTGAATTTGAATTACAAAAAGCAGACAGTACAAATTTCCGTTGGAATTTAACTAATAAACCAATTTATTATCCCTAAAAAGTGAAGGATTAAAAATAATGAATTTAAGAAATCTAAATCTTCGAATTTATTTGATAGCTCTTTCAGTTATTTTTTCTACTATCACATTTTTATTCATTCAATATGCACTTGGCCAAAAAGAAGATAAGTTAATTACAGATGGTGTTTGTCCACCATTTCATTTATTAGATGAATCTGGTGAAATCATCAATCCTCTTATTGAGCTGAATATTGATAAACCTTATTCGCCGCGGCAGACATGCGGGCGTTGCCACGATTATAATAAAATAACTGAGGGTTATCACTTCACCCAAGGAGCAGGGGAAAACCCTACTGAACTGCAAACTGAAAGATATCAATGGGTATCAACTCCAGGTAATTATGGTGGAAGCTGGTGTTCACCTGCTCCATTATACAGGTATTTGTCACCAAAAAAAAATAATTCATCCCGAACTATTGATATGACATCCTTTTCATTCATTACAGATGGTTGCGGGACGTGTCATCCAGGTGGCGGTTCAGCTGAATATGATCGCAACGGTAAGCGATACGATAAGCTTATGAAGGAAAAAGGATATACTTCGGGTGGCAACAATAATTTCGACGGCGATTACTATCAAGCTCGCTGGATTGAAACAGGTGTACTGGAAGCTGATTGTATGATTTGCCATTTCCCCGAATACAATTTTTCTGAGCGTAAAAAACAATTAAACGATCTCAATTTCCGCTGGGCACCTACCGCCGCTGCTGGCTTTGGCAGTATTACTGGTTCGATTCGAGATAGTACATTGATAACTATCAACTACAACAAATCTTTGTTTGATGCTGACGGTAAAGTATCACCACATATTGTTCGAGAACCCAGGGATAATGCCTGCTTGAACTGCCATGCTAAACCCGGGTGGAAAAAACGGGGAGCAAATTTTCGCAACCGAACTGATGTACATATTCGGGCTGGATTAAAGTGCGTGGATTGCCACCCCGCAGGTTCTAAAGCAATGGACGATCGAATCAATAAGAAGGAAATGCACCAGATTGGTAAAGGCGATGATCCTGGTGGGCAAGTTCGAAATGATTTAGATAATACTGTTCTTGATTGTGATTATTGCCATACCAACGGTCATCTGGGTGCACCCATCACCAAACATGTCTGGCTACCTCCGCTTCATCTGGATAAAATTGCCTGCCAAACCTGCCATATTCCAGAACGGACAGTCAAATCCGCACAATTTCAAGCTAGTGATGTGTTTAATCCTGGAACCAAAATTCCCACCAAAGGCAAGCATCTGTGGACGTTCTACGGTCCTGATATGGAATATTGGAACCACTACGGAGATCTGGAAATGATGGGTTACGATGACAAGCCTACTGATCCTTTCAAACCTGTTCTTACTTTATATAAAGGCAAAATATATCCTGTTAACCGAATACACAGTACCTGGCCTGCTATTGAAATCGAGGGTAAATCAGGTTTAATGCAGCCCAAGATGGGTGATATATACAAAATGTGGACTACCCATTTTAATAATCCCAATAAATATCCCGAACTCTCAAAAATTAAAGACGACAATGGCGATGGCGTGATTGAAGTCAACCGAGCCGAAGAAATAGATGCTCTCATTTTATCTGTAACTTCAATGTTGGTAGAGACCAACTATCCAATGGAAGGTAAACGTGTAGTATGGGTAATGAATGATAAGGTGTATACTTCAGGCACGGAATTCTATACTATTCCTAAAGAAGAATGGGAAACTTCTCCTTATGCAAATGTTCATAAATATAATCATGATGTATATCCTGCAAAAACAGCTTTGGGATCGAATGGATGTGACGATTGCCATAGTAACAATTCGGATTTCTTTTTTGCTAAGGTGGTTCAATATCCATTTGATAATGACGGAAAGCCAATAACACAACCTCAATATCTCGTTACAAGTCTTAATAGTTTCTTTGTAATTTTGGGAAATTTTAGAGAAACAAATATAAAACCTTTAACACATTACTTATCTATAATTTTTATTTGTATTTTAGTGGGTTTGGGTTACCGTTTGTTATTAAGACATAGTAATTCAAATTTACCAAACATGTTTAAATGGAAGTTTCTGCCATTAATCATTTCAACTATCTTAATAATCATTACAGTTTTTATCACACTTAAGCCTGATTTAAGAGAAATGATATTTCCAACACGTTTCTGGTTTGAATCTATACATTTTTCATTATCAATGTTTATAATTATGCTGAGTTTTATTTTATATGCTGTTGTTCTGAGAGAAAAAAATGTTTTATTAAAGAATCTTTTAATTGTTTTCATAATAATATCTTTATTTTCAGGATTTCTCTTATTAATAAAGATTCCATTTTTAGAAATTATTACAAAGTTATGCTATACTCTTTTTGACATATCCTTACTCATACTATTAGTGATGATAGTCTTAATTCTTTCAATAAATTTTTTAATTAACGTTGGAACATCAGGAAAAATCTTAAAGTAGAGATGTGTTTTGTATATTTCCCTAAAGCCTTGAAACTAAAATGCTTCAAGGCTTTTATTTGGTCTTGGTCCTTGTACATTTGCGTATTTGGCTCCGATACTTGGTGTTGTATTTGAGGTTGCAAGTAGTAATCTTCCTTACGCAATTATTCTTTTACTTGCTTTTGGAATTGGGCATTGTTCTATAATTGTTTTAGCTGGAACAATGTCAAAGAAAGTTCAGGAATATTTAAACTGGACGGAGAATTCAAAGGTTGTTTCCTATATAAAGAAAATCTGCGGTGTGCTGGTCATACTGGGTGGAATCTATATGATTTATATTACATACTAAATCATTCCGCTACTTTTTTTTGAGGGGTGACATTTGCAGTGCTGTCGTAATACGTTTCTACTTCCCGCGCGCGGTATGAACCTTGGCGTGTTATGCCTAACATTAGCAAAAGCATTACACGGAGATGCACGGAGAATCACGGAGGAAAGTTTGTTATATCGGGTCTCTGACCTTGCACATATCAGATAATAACATCTGACACAACATTAAAAAATTCAATTAGGGTTTCCACCACCAATTTGATCTATATACGCTGATGTTTTCATCTAAGAAACTCCAGGATCTCTTCTCCCACATATTCTCATTATTTTTACCACCAAATTTAGAAGAATTGTGCAACATATTGTAAACTGAAGAAGTAATAAACGATTGATAGGGTGATTCTCTTATATCACTTAGTTTTGCTGCTAAGTTTGGTGCTCGACCAATCCAGATCAAATCATTTGCTCCTCTTGCACCTCCTCTCACGGCAATAACAGTACCACTATCAATCCCAACACCGTGGTCAATTTTAAATATTGCATTCTTAACACTTTCATATTTTGCCTCAAATTTTGGACGAATTATTTCATGGACAATATATTTTATTTTGAGAGCACATTTTGCAGCTGAAGTATTCTTTGAATCACCGATAAAAATTCCCATTATCCTATCACCATCAAAGCTAACTATTGAACCACCTAAATATCGAATCATATTGGCAGTTGATGCTAAAAATGACTTTATAATTTTAGCTGTGACTCTTCTATCAAATTCTTTTGCCATCTTTGATGAATTTGCTAAATCTGCATATAGAAAGGTAGCATCAAGTTCAACTGCACCACCACTTAATAAAACATCCTCTGTAGTTGGTACTTTTTGCCCTTTTCGGAGATTCCATTGTGTATCTATTATATTCTGAATGTCATTATTCAACTCATCTATTAATTTCATCTATTGTCTCTCACTATATAAAATAAAAATTGAACTTGCCCAAGGAAGTGAAGAGATGAAAAGGCAAATCATAGCACGCTGTATCCATTTAAATTTATTCTCTGCAATTTTTGCATTAATATGACATTGGTTTATTAAATCCTCTTTATATTTCTCTTCATCAAGATTAATTACTGATTTACAAAATTGAGTTACATCAAGAGAATTAATACCTGAAAAAAAAATAAGTGACCCTTTTGTACCAGTAGTACGAGGAAAAGATGAACAAGCTGAAAATATAAGACTTAATATTAAAAAAAATACAGAAAAAGATGATAAAATCGCTGATAAAATAGACCAGTTTTCAAACTTGGGTACCATTACTGCTAAAGCGCCAAGCATTGCAGTAGATAATGGTAATATTAAAGCAAGTCTATTATCTGCTGCTTGAATCCAAGTTAATAGTCTTTCTAATTCTTTCTCTAGATAGTTAATTTTTTCCATATTAATTTTTTTTAGATGAAAGCATAATTTTCATTATTTTTATTTCTATATGACCTTCTAATTTAACTTTTTTCTTTTTAAAAATAAACGACTGATTTAAATGTAAAAAAGGCAACCCCTCTTTTTGCTGGCCTATGAAAAACAGCGTTCAAAAACTAAAGCACTGAGCGGTAAGAACGAAAACACTGTTTGAGTCATGCTCCGCATGACGAGTTTGTTTTCGTTTAGCGATGTGCGTATAGTTTTAGCTGTTTTTCATCAGCCTTGATTTTTTGGTACTTTTGCATCA
>JADHVP010000045.1 GCA_016783945.1 Ignavibacteria bacterium | reverse complement strand
GGGTTAGACAAACTTTGCCAGTAAACTATATCCAGATTATAATTTACTTTTCCAGTCATGACCATTATGTATGTAGCTATTGGGTCGCGGCTTATCCAGTTATAAAAAATCGCACCTCCGGACACAGTAGAGTCCGCAAGTCTACCGTTTGAACCGAGTTTCACAGATGTCGGAACTCTTGCAGTCAAGTCCAATGTAGCTTTATCGGATGGTTTATCCCAGCATGGGAACCATTTCCTTGCACCTTCGGGCTCGCAGTCTGTGAACAACACACCGTTTGTTGCATAAAAAGCACCATCCTGTATATTGTTATGCCTAAAATAAATTTTTACGTTGACTATTGCTCCCTGTGTATACGTTTGGTTTAGAATAATTTTAAGTGTATCCTGAGCATGTGTAAATGACTGCCCTGCCATTGAAACCGAATCAATTACGAGTGAAGAATTCACAGCATTTAATTTTATAAAATTCAGCGTAGAATCTACTCTGAAAGTAACAACATTTGTTGCTGTGTATGATTTCGGGTAAGGACTTAAAAAGCAATTATACACATCTAAGTCTAATTCATAATTCAAAACATCATACGTGTGTCTTGGTGAATTCGGAGAGTCTCCTAACGTTGGAAGCGCATTTGGATTATTCATCTTTTTTTCAGAACAATATTGCCATCCGTGTAAATCAGAACTGACCTGTGCCATTAAAACATTTCCCGTAAAAAATAACAGGAAAACAATTATTAAATTTTTCATTCTTTGTTTGTTTAAGATTTATTAAAGTTTATAATATAATAATATGAATAATTTCTAATTAAAATTTATCTCAAAATTAAGCTATTCTTTTTCAAATAGCAAAAATAATATACTAAGAGTAATTTTATTAGCAAAACTAAAATCGTTTATAACATACAAGTCGCTATACATTCATTTATAAAGCAATAATCAAAAATATTATTTCTAACGAATCAATAACATTTTTTTAGCGTTAAAAAATTCGCCCGACTGCAATTTATACAAATACACTCCGGTAGGTAAATTACCCGCATTAAATTCTACAGAATAATTCCCTGCTCTTTGTTTTTCATTAACTAATACTGATATTTCTCTTCCCAAAACATCATACACCGCTAATTTAACATCATCCGTCTTTCCAATAATATACTCGATAACAGTTGAAGGATTAAAAGGGTTCGGATAATTCTGCATTAACCTGTACGTGATAAAAGTAAATATCTCATCACCTTTTTTATCCTTAAGTATTTTGTTTCCGGGATCGAATGTCAGAGAAGATGGTTTTCCGTTGACAATAAAATTATAAGATTGCTGCTGCGAATTATTAAATATTTTTATTACAGTATCACCCTCAGCTGTTTTTATTTCAACTTCAGCGGGCATAGTAAAAAATGATGGATTCGGTTTAACACTCTGTGTGAGCGTTAATGAAACTTTGTAAGAATTCGAGACAGCTTGTTCATATCCCCAGTCAATATTATAAAAAGGATAACTCTCGCCATATATCCATTGCTGAAAGAAGTAATTGAGATTCATTCCCGAAACATTCTCTGCAATATTCTGAAAATCACCCGTTACTGCAACTCCATAAGCTAATTGAGGGTCCTCTGCATACGATTTTAAGATTTGGAAAAACACTGAATCCCCAACAACTCCCCTTAGCATATGTAAGACTATACTTCCTTTTGCATAAGACCGGTTTCCGTTAAATATTTCACTGATAGAATTTACATCCTGAACATAGATGGAACCAACAGCTTTTTTTGCATCAAACATTTGCATGCTGATTAAATCATCATAAGAAACTTTACCAAACATTTCCTCAACAAAGATTGCCCCTGAATAAGTCGCAAAACCTTCGTTTAACCAGATGTGATGCCAATCCTTACACGTAATCTTGTCACCGAACCATTGATGAGCCAGTTCGTGTGCCATGATATTATCGTCAAATACACCCATCGAAGAAATAGTTTGATGCTCCATTCCTGCCAAACGACCGAACTCAGCATGTCCATACTTCTCATTTATAAAAGGATATAAACCAAATTTATCGGAAAATATTTCGAGCATGTTAATCGTTCTATCAAGCTGTGGTTTAAGTGCATTCAGATTTTGCGGATAAATATAATGTGTTACGGGCATTGAGTCCGTCTGAGTATATTTAAAATAATTTATGTACTCAGAATAATTTGTAACAGCAATTGAGATCAAGTAATTCGCTATAGGATATCTGCTTTTCCACTTAAAAGTTTTAGTTCCGTTGCCATTGGTTTCAACATTTGTTAAAATACCATTCGATACGGCGGTAAAATTATCCTGGCATGTAATCCACACATCGGACGAATCTGCTTTATCGGATGGAGTATTCTTTGTTGGAAACCAATCCATTGCACCGAAAGGTTCACTTAAAGACCAAATTACCGGCGTAGAAATGTTCATACCAAAAACAAAACTACCGAATCCGGTCGGTACCGGAAGACCTTGATAATAAATCAATACTGAAAAGTTCTCTAAGTTATTGTATGTCCTGTCTAATGTAATATTTAATCTGTTATTGGAATGTGTAAAACCAAGATTGATATTTCCTGTTTTTACAGAATCAACTGTAAGATGGTCACTCAAACTTAAATAGAAGGAATTTGTTTGTGATGTCTCGACAATTGCGTTTACTCCAACCTCGCCTATTAAATAATTTGGACTTGTTGTAAGGGTTAAATCTAAATTATAGTAAGTTAAATTTATTGTACTATCACCGTCAGAAGCTGATAATCTAATAAAATCGTTTTGGAACATCCGCTCTGCTTCAATTTCCCTTCCACAATAATATTCCTGAGAAAATGATTTGTTAAACAGCAATAAAAAAAATATTAGAAAAGAAAATTTCATTCTTACACGAATTTTAATAGTCTGATAAACTTTGAGATTGTAATTTAATTTAGTTTTGCATTAATTTAAACACAATTTAAATTTTAAAAATTCTAACGCTAAACATAAATTATCTTTAGTAAGAAAATTATAAATTTAAAATATCTTCCTCTTCTTATCTTACGCTAACTGATGACTTATGAACAGCGTTAGAAATGCCAAATTAAAGTAATTAACATTTTCAAAATAATAATCACTTTCAGACATGAAAAAATTAATTATTATTTTATTCGCATTACTCCTCATTAGCCAGATTTCATCTTCCCAAACCTGGATAAGAAAGCTCGATGGATATTCACTCTGGTCGATAACATGCGACTTTCAAGGAAATATATATGCAGGAACAACCGGGTCAAACCGTGGTATATTCAAATCAACTAACGGGGGCGATAACTGGGTTAATATGTTTTCAACCGGGGCTTCAAATTATTTAAACATCGCTTGTGATTCACTGAACAATGTTTACGTTGCGAACGTCAGTAATGGTATAATGATATCAACAAACGGAGGACAAAATTTTACGAATGTTCCCTCAAGCACATTCGGCGGCAATAACGTTAACGCAGTTGCCTGCGGTAAAAATGGATATATCTATGTCGGCTGTACAAACGGAGGGGTTTACCGAAGTACAGATTACGGAGCAACATTTACGAATACAGGTGTTCTTGGATTAACAACAGTTGAAATCTTCGTTGACCGTTTTAATCCCAACTTTGTCTATGCAGGTGTTTCATCTGCTTCAGATGGCGGTTTTTATAGATCGACTGATGCAGGCTTGACTTTTAGTGCAAACTTAAACCCATCAGCAAAAGTATGGGAAATTATACAAAATTCAGCCGGTGATTTATTCACAGTAGTGACAAGTACCGGCTACCCATTTGACAAATCCACAAATGGTGGTCAGAACTGGACAACTCTTTATAACTTCGCAGGTGCAAGGAGAGGTGCTTGTTTCGATCTGATTGAAAATATTTATACTGCCGGTAATGGCGGAATATTCAAATCAACGAATGGAGGCACTACTTTTGTAAACTTTAACTTCACAACAAGTTCGAATAAGATAATAAGTTATCAAAACAGGATACTCGTTGCTGCAACTGGTACTTCGACTGGAGGAGTCTGGATATATGTTGATACGACTATATCAAATATATCATATAATCAGGGAAACATTCCGAAGGATTATTATCTGAATCAAAACTATCCAAATCCTTTTAATCCTGTCACAAACATTAATTACGGTATCACTAAGAGAACTCACATAAATCTGTTAGTATACGATATCAATGGCAGGGCAATAGAAACTCTGGTTGACGAAATACAATCACCGGGCAATTATAATATTAAATGGATTGCTGTAGATTGCAGCAGTGGGATATACTTCTATAAATTGATAACAAGCGAGTTCGAAGAATCAAAAAGCATGGTTCTGTTAAAATAATATCCTCGAACAAAAAAGCTCCGAAATACAACGGGGCTTTTAATTTAAACCTAAAATCTATCCGGGAAATATTCCTTACTGCGGAATAATATTATTGAACTGTTTCAGGAAACTATCATGAGTTGTATAATGAAATGTATTAATCCCTAAATTATCCGCTGATAAAACATTCTCTTTCAAATCATCGATGAATAAAGTTTCTTTAGGTAGTAGCTTATACTTTTTAATTGTATATTGAAAAATTCTTCTGTCCGGTTTTAACATTTTAACCTCAAACGAAAGAACTCTTCTTTTTATGACGTTGATGTAGGAAAAGTTTTTATTTAAGAATTTCATGTGCTCCGAGTCAGTATTCGAAAGCATGAAAAGTTCAAATCTCTTATCGTTCGAAATTTTCGAAAGAAAATCCTTCATATTAGTATTCTCCCAAAAAATATCGTTGTGAATGTGAATAAAATCCGAATAACTCGTCTTTATATCAAATTCCTTTTTAAGAAGATTATAAACTTTCCTGTGTGTGATTTTCGAACTGGCAAGTTTTTGACCAAGCTTATTGCTTTTAATATAATCACGAAAACTGTTTACGTTGAACGTTTTCTCAATCCTTGCTACACCATCAAAAAATATATTGTGGTCAAAGTAAACAAGCGTATTGCCAATATCGAAAATTATATTTTTAATCATCGTATCTTTGTGGCAAAAAAATTCAAGAGACAAGCACCTTTCCTGACATATCTTCCGGAATATCCAATCCCATTATTGTGAGTATCGTTGGAGCAACATCGGCAAGTATACCATTTTCTATTTTCTTAAACTTATCAGAGACCAAAATACACGGAACAGGATTCAGAGAATGTGCTGTATTCGGCGAACCATTCTGATTGACTACATAGTCGGCATTGCCATGGTCAGCAATTATCAGCGCGGAGTACCCATTTTTCTTTGCTGCTTCTACAACGTCTTTTACACAATTGTCAACGGTTTCGATTGCTTTAATGATTGCTTCGTAAACTCCCGTATGACCGACCATATCCCCGTTAGCAAAATTTAAACAAATAAAATCAGCTTCCTGTTTGTTCAACTCTTCGACAACTTTATCCTTCACCTTGTATGCACTCATCTCAGGCATCTTATCATAAGTCGGTACTTTCGGAGAAGGAATCATAATCCTCTTTTCATTTTCAAACTCCTCTTCCCTTCCGCCTGAAAAGAAAAATGTAACGTGTGCGTATTTCTCCGTCTCTGCAATTCGAATTTGTTTCAAGCCCTTCCCGGCTAACCACTCACCTATTGTATTCTTAACATTTTCCTTCCCATAAATTACATTGATACCTTTGAAAGAGTCATCATAGTTTGTCATTGTGTAATACTGCAAATCAATTGTATGCATATTGTGCTCATGCATATCTTCCTGCGTCAGGACGCGTGTAATTTGCCGCAGCCTGTCAGTCCTGAAATTAAAACATATTACAACGTCACCGGGTTGAATCGTACTAACCGGGTTATCATTCTCATCTACATTAACGATTGGTTTAATAAATTCATCCGTTACGTCCTCGTCATAAGATTCCTGCACAGCCTTCAATACGTTTGTTGTTTTTTTACCAATCCCGGAAACCATCAGGTCATATCCCAATTTTATCCTTTCCCAGCGTTTGTCTCTATCCATCGTGTAATACCTCCCTATAACCGTAGCAATCCTTGCGTTCGTGTTCTCTATGTGCTGTTCCAGCTCTTTTATGAAGCCCAGTCCGCTTTTGGGGTCCGTATCTCTGCCGTCCGTGATTGCATGTATGTAAACTTTTTTTAATCCATACTCTTCCGTGATATCGCAAAGCTTGTAAAGATGAGTGTTCAGCGAGTGAACCCCGCCATCAGAGACCAGCCCGATGAAATGAACAGCCTTGTTGTTTTCCTTCGCATAGCCGAATGCTTTCTTAATCTGTTCGTTTTGCGAAATGCTGTTATCTTCTATGGCTTTGCTTATTTTCACCATATCTTGGTAGACAATCCTGCCCGAGCCGATGTTCAGATGCCCGACTTCGGAGTTCCCCATCTGTCCTTCGGGCAGCCCGACGTTCTCGGCACAGGTTAATAATTGCGAGTTCGGGTATTCCTCACGCAGTGCATCCATGTAAGGCGTGTTCGCCTGCGAAACGACATCGCTTTTTGATTTATCCCCGATTCCCCATCCGTCTAAGATGATTAATATAACTTTGTTCATATTTCCGTATCCCGGTATCTTATTTCTTAAAATTAATAAAGTGATGGAATTTACCTGAAACAGATTTCCTATGCAATTACAAAGGTTTTTTATCGGGTGGTGTTGGCAGTGCTAACTAACATGTTTCTACTTCCCGCTTGCGGATCTGACCTTATCATGTTATGCCTTTCATTTGTAAAAGAGCTTTATCGCCACGAAGACACTAAGGCACAAAATCGCACAAAATTATAATGGGGGTTAGTCATTCCTGCGAAAGCAGGAATCCAGATAAAAGTTTAACTGCAGAGTCGCTAAGACGCAGAGTAAAGACTTTGAGAGTTGTAGAAAGCTTTTGGAGTCTTTTTTGTGTTGGGAATTGTTATTTTTAACAACGGTATTTAAATCAATTTATCAACGAACCAACAACTTTGAAATATTTTGGAAAATTCATCATTATTAGGTAGTTCTAATATATTTAACTACCTTGAATCCCCTCTTCTAAATTCTTTTTATTCTGTACGAGAAGGTTATTATTATTATCTTTCACTGAAACAAGTAAATTCACGAAGAGGGTTTGCTGAAAAGATTAAAAATGATGCTATAAGGTTTATAGAACTTCTAAATACCAAAGAATTAGAAGATTTTATAAATTCCATAGCTTTTTCAGATAATGCTAAGATATCTTTTCCAGATACCCAATCAGAAACTTCAATTGAAATTATGAAGAAAGAAGATATTGAGGGATTCAAGCTGTTAGAATTATCAGAACCTATTTCAATTGAAAGTTTAAAAAACTGTTACAGAGCCGCTGCAAAAAGACATCATCCAGACAAAGGTGGATCAACAAAACATATGCAAAAAGTAAATAATGCATTTGAGAAATTTCATAAAATACTTTGTTTTAAAAATATTGGAGAAATTGATTCAGGTTCAGATGATACTTCTGAAATTAAGAACGTAAATGATTTCTTAAGTGTTCTTCATGAATTAATTATTGATATAACTTTAGATAATTGGAAAATTGAAGAAACATATAAGTGGATTTTAAAATATTTAGAATTAGGTTCAAAACTCTCGAAGAACAAATTAAAGCAAATAGATTTAATACCTACTTTAACTTCATTAGCAGAGAAATTATATATTGCAAACTTTAAAAAAGAAGCAGACTTTTGTTTATCAAAAGCTGAAAAATATTTAATAATTGCTAAAAAGGAAGGATTATTTTTTGACAATTTCGTGAATGATGCTAAAGAAGTACTAATTAAGTCAGGAAAATATAGAGTAGTAGTGACACATTTGGTGCAGGCAAAAAATTTATACAAGTATAAAATAATTAATGAAAAAAGATTCAATGACTCTTTAAGAAAATTCAATACAAAAGAAGACGAAGAAAACAAAAAAGAAGAAATTCTTAAACAATTTATATTCAATACTAGGTTTTTAAAAGAACTGCCTTCTGATAAATTTGATGATTATGTGTTTATAGAAAATAAATTAATTGAAGAACCGGGATATTTTAATTATAATTTTGAAGAATTAAATGTTGAACAAAAAACAGAGTATAAAAAAGCATTTAGTATTAATACCACTCTTCAGTTAGTAAGAAAATATATTTATGTAAGGTTACATAGTTTATTAAAATCTATTATATCTTTTAAAGATTTAGATATAATAGAAAGTGTTATTATTGAGTTAGAATTTTTAAAAAAAATAAAAGCTCCTCGATCTTCGGTAGATTTTGATTGTGATCAATTGATTGAACTTATACGATATTTCAAATCATTATCAAATGATGATTTAATTGAAAGAATAAATTTGTTGTTAGAATTAGATATTCATGCTTTAGAGCTTGCAGAAACCAAAACAGAATATTTGTCATTTGTTAATCCTTCTGATGTTATTTTTAGAATTGAATTAAATAAACAATATTATGATATAGCTAAATTGTCAATTGATGATTTAAAGAATGGATTAATAACAGGTAAAATAGAGGAAACAAATGAAGTAAGAAAGAAAAAAGAATCTTGGGAAAGTGATTTGAACATGATCAAAAAAGTAGAGCAAAAGCATGGTGATATGAAACTATTTGAAATACTAGACGAAAGTAAAAGTAATCCTGAAAGGGTTATACAAAATTTAAGACCATACGTAGAAGATTTGCTAAACTTAGGAAAAAGAATTCTAAATGTTGGTGAGTTGCAGGTTATGTACTGGGTAGATAAACTAACAATAGCCTATGTGAGAATTAAGGATTATAAAACTTGTTTTGAATTATTAGAAAGAATTTACAAATTACCAGAAGAATACTGGGATAGATCAAGTAATTCAGAAAAAAATGGAATTAAGAAAAGATATGAGAAATGTTTGAAAGAAATTGCAAAAGTTTAAAATCATGTTTTTTAAAGTTGTGTCAGGTTCTGACCTGACACGTGTCAGATGAGTAACATCTGACACAACATAAAAAAGGAGATATATTTTTTGTTTAATTATATTTAAAAACTTTCCTAGCTTCAAAATGGTCTACTAACTCAGACATTACTTCTTCAAATAATGCAGGAGAACCTTTCGCTGAGTGAATATCAGAACTTAGATTACTATATAATTCTCTAAAAGAAGGGAATCTATTTTTGAAATCTTCATCTAAAGTATCCATATATAGATCAATAGCATTGTCAGCACTTTTAGCTTCTTTTGTCTTTAAGTATGCGAATTGTTCAATAAGTGTGCGCAAAAGAAAATTACCCGCTAATGTTTGACCTGATTGGTATGCTAATAATGCTCCTTCATAATACTTTTTAACCTCTTTTGGAATTACTTTGGGAACGTAAATATGCTCTATAGGCGACCTACCAGAGAGAGTAATTTTTGTTCCCTCTCTTCTGATAATGAAAACTTCAGGAATACTCTTACAAGATTGACACAAATAAGTTGCAGCAAAAACTTGAATAATTTTATTGTTTAATTTGTGAATGTGGTTTAAATAATATCCACGGTTTAATATATTTTCACAAGATTTTAAATTCATTGCTTCAATTCTTTCACATTGATGGCAGAAACATTTTATGTCAGACATATTGAAGTGTAGTTCATATTGCATTGATTGAAATGCGAAAGGATCAGTACTCTTATTTGCAGGGTCATTTGGATACCAGTTTTTACTTAATATATCATTTATTATATCAGTTGCAGTAAGTAATTTTTTAAATAATTTTTCATTAAAATCAAAAGACATTTGCTTCAAGTCCAGTTGAATACTTTGATAAAGATGCTTTGATTCAAGCAAATTTTTAATATTTTCTTCTACTTTTTCTGAAAGTACTTTTTGTACTTTAAGATATTTTTCATCGGACATAATAATTTACCATTTTTTAATTATTTTTTATTCTATCGGGTCCTCTGACCTTACAGAATACTAAACAAGGCAACCCCTATCAAATCAAACTACAGGTTATATCCTAAAAAAAGGGAGTATAATAGGGAATTGCCTTTATTAAAATTGTTTTCCTGCTCAAATGTTTTTCCTTCGCAGATTTTCTTTTATACAATTTAACTTTTTTCATATTAAAAATAAACGACCGTTTTAAATGTAAAAAAGGCAACCCCCCTCTTTGTGCTGGCCTATGAAAAACAACGTTCAAAAACTAAAGCAAACTTATTCTAAAAATCCCTTTAGAAAAAATGCTGTTAAACGAAGCGTCTGAGCAAGCGTCAAAAAAATTTGTTTGTCTGAATCCCGATCTGCCTGTCGCAGACAGGTTTATCGGGATGAGTTTCAAATTTTTTAGCTTGCGAAGATGCTGAGTAAGCATTTTTTCTGCGGGTGCCCTTTTCTTTCTAACTTTCTTTTGGGCAAGCAAAAGAAAGTTTATAAAATAAACTATAACAAATATATCAAGGCAAAAGTACAGAAGAAAAAACCTGGATGACTCATCACGAAGTCATCCCTTTGGGAGAGAGTACCCCCTGCTATTTTGTACTGTCAGGAATTTCTCCTGACATTTATTCCCATTTTTAACTCACCAGATTGGTTTGTCACCCTGTCAAACTCAATTTCCACCCTCCCAGACTCAATTGTCTCCACCCCAAACCCTTTTGCCAGTAACCGAGACTCAATTGACACTAACCGAGACTCAATTGACGCTAACCGAGACTCAATTGACGCATTTCCAGCCTATTTTTAGCCTTATTTCTCCTCTTCTGTAGTAGTGTCGGGCAGTCAATGCTGCAAAAAAATTATGAAAGTTAACAAATTAGTCCAATGGGGGGTAGAGCAACATGTTTATGAAGTGGTTTAAGAGGGATATATGTAAATTCGATGTCACCTAATTCATCATAATTAATCTTTCCTGAATGAACCTTCGCCCAGTCGTGAAATATCTTAATATCCTGCTCGCCCGTTTCATTGAAAACGTTATCAGAAAACAGCACGTACTCATTTTCTTCAATGTTATTCTTTAAAAGTCTATGCGCCAATATTAAATCAGAACCAAAGAGTTTTTTATGTTCCTTAACGTTTAGGAATTCTAATTCACCGGAATGCATGATGATTTTTAGTTTCAAATTAACAGCCGATCGGCAAGCACCACACTGACATATCCTGTCATTCTCAAATTGTTTTAGATGATTATGGAAATTCAAAAACATACCTCTAACCTGTGATAACAACTTATGCATCGCAGGAACATCCCGGTATTTGTAAAAAAGGATTGCATCTCCTTCAATCTCCGATACCGTCATATCCAGTTCATTAGAATCAATTATTAATTCGAGTAACCCGGAAATCACGTGTTGACTATGCTCTATCTCGGTTTCGTTAACAAATTTCGTGAAACCGGATATGTCAGGTATATACAATAAAGAGGGTTTCAACTTTGAGGTTCTATGATTTGTTTAATGAATAATAAAACATTATTTTCGTTTTATAATTTTAAAATAAAAAGCTATACTTAAAAATGCAATAGCGACATAATAAATGCTGTTAAATAAAACATGACAGCTTCTGAATAATTTACCTATATTCTGGATTCGAAAAGTCAAACCTGCATCCAGCATCCCATTTCGAACGCTGATTTCCATGTGCGGGAATTCCACCGGCTTCTTTTAGCATCTTTGCTAAATGCAAGAGATTCCATGTCATGAAAGTTGTATTTCTGTTTGTAAAATCATTTTCAGGACCGCCGGAATTTTCATCAAGATAGGATGGTCCGGGTCCTACTCCTCCAAGCCATGCAGCATCTGCTTGCGGGGGTATGACATAACCCAAGTGCTGTAAAGAATAGAGTATATTCATAGCACAATGTTTTGCGCCGTCTTCATTACCTGTAATTAAGCAGCCTCCAACTCTTCCATAATAAGCATATTGACCTTCGTCATTCAAATTACCGGAATTACCATAGAGTCTCTCAATCACTTTGGTTGCTACTGATGATTTTTCCCCTAACCATATTGGTGATGTTAAGATTAAAATATCTGCTTCAATAACTTTCTTGAAGATATCAGGCCAGTCATCTTTATCCCAACCATGCTCTTTCATGTCAGCCCGAACTCCATTTGCAATATTATAGTCTACAGCTCTTATAACTTCTGTCGATACACCATTTTTCTCCATAATAGCTTTAGATATTTTTACCAAGCCGTCTGTGTGTGACATTTCAGGTGATTTTTTTAATGTACAGTTGATAAATAAAGCCTTTAGATCCGAAAAATCCCATTTTGATTGACTGCAAAGTTCTTCCTGTTTTTTTGATAGTTTTGTACTCATAATAATTTTTAGAAGTTTATAAATATTATTTAATATAACATCTCATTATCGTATAGCGTTCATTGAGTGTAAAAGTTTGAGTTTCAGAACAAATTCTTAATTAAGAATCAGTTTGTTATATAACTGAATACAGGATAAAATATTTCTTTATACATTCTCAAATATCTTTTTATATTTAGTAGAAATGTGTAAACTTCTTATAATAAATTACAGTTATGCCCGGTAAATCAAAATTATGGTATCTCGAGAACTTCAATTTATTCGAAGGGCTTTCCCAAGAGAAGATGATGGAGCTTGATAAGAAACTAAGCATGAGTAATGTAGATAAAAATGAAATAATCTACTTTGCCGATGAGCCATCTAACTCAATCTTCCTTCTGAAAGAGGGAAACGTCAAACTCGCGAGAGTTTCCGATGATGGCAAAGAAGCAATTACTGCCATACTCAAACCCGGAGAAATATTCGGGGAGCTTGCAATTACCGGTGGAAGCAGCAGAGATGATACAGCAATCGCTCTCGATAAAGCGGTTATTTGCACAATAAGCAAAGAAAATTTTGAAAACCTGCTTATCGAGAATCCTAAATTCAATCTTCGTATTACAAAGCTCATCGGTATGAAGCTGCAGCGAGTCGCACGCAACCTCGAAAACCTCACGTTTAAAGATTCTTCAACAAGGGTTATCGAATTCTTAACAGGATATGCTGAGGAGTACGGGAAGAAAATAGGAGATGAAATTTTTATAAAAACTACACTCACTCACCAGGACATCGCTAACCTTACAGCAACTTCACGGCAGACAGTTACTACAGTAATGAATAATCTTAAAGATAAAAAGATCATCGAGTTCTCAAGAAATAAAATCATTATCAAAAACCCAGAGAAACTCCGCACTATCAAGTAAATCATTCCATTTTACACTTTCAAAAGAAAATTCGCAATTGTCGCCTGCACGACAGACACAGTAGTTCGTTTTGATTAATTTTGTATAGTTTAATTAATCAAAACAGAAAGGAAAACAAAATGAAAAATTCAATCTTAACAAAAGCAATTATAGCAGGCGCAGCAGGAACTCTTGCAATGACTATCTTTGCGGTAATGGCACCTTTAATGGGAATGCCTGAAATGAACGTACCAAAAATGCTTTCAGGTACAATGGGACTTCCGATGGTATTCGGCTGGGGTGCACATTTTATGGTAGGTATTGTTCTGGCACTCGTTTATGCAGCAGTATTCTACAACAGACTTAAAGGTTGTGGATTTGTCAAAGGAATGAAATTCTCTCTGATCCCATGGCTTATGGCACAGCTAATTGTAATGCCAATGATGGCAGTTATGAATAATATGCCGTTCAGTGCCGGAATATTTTCAGGCTCGTTCATAATGGCATTTGGCAGCTTGATGGGTCACCTTGTTTACGGTTTAGTACTCGGTTTAACTTTTAAAAAAGTAACCGTTGGTGATTCAATAGAACAATCTGTATCGGGAGCAAAGATATAATGTCAATTGTTGAGCACAATATCTTAAACGTTCTTCTTATTACATCGGACAACTGTGAAGAATGCGATGTACTTGAAACTAAACTCAGAAGGTTTGCGAAAAAGATGTTGTGCTTTAAGCTAAGTGTTCTTAAAACAAATGATTTCAACCTAAAAGAAAAAATAAAAATATTCATCACCCCGGCACTGATCATAAACGGTAAGCTTCAGTTTTATGGAGATGTGCTGGAAAACAAATTAAAAGAAATATTATACAAACAAATAAAAATTAAACAGAAAGGAACAGAAAAATGAAAAAACTAAATTATGCAGCACTTCCATTCGCTTTATTCCTAATTCTTGGATTCTTATTTATGAATTCCAGCTGCAGCAGTTTTTCTTTTGCAAGTAACGATGCTCAAACAAACACAACAAACGATAATTTGTCTTACGCTCTTAAAGATGTTAATGAGACAGCCCCGGTAACTTTAACAGAACAGAATTTCGAAAGTGAAGTTTTTGAATCTGACATTCCTGTTGTAGTTGACTTCTATGCTAAATGGTGTGGTGCATGTAAAAAACTAATGCCCATCATAGATGAACTATCGAGTGAGAATGTCGGGATGCTGAAATTCGGAATTCTCGAAGTCGATGAAAATCCGAATCTTGCAAGTGAGTACGAAATAGACTCCATTCCAAGACTGCTTGTCTTCCACAAGGGAAAGATTGTAAAAGATATTGTAGGTTATCACAGCAAAGATGAGTTGAAGGAAATTCTAACGGAAGTATGTAATAAGTGTAATGACATGTAAGAGAGAATTAGAGCGTGCATAATTTATTTATGCACGCTTCTTTTCTTCTGGTTACTAAGCTCAGCTCGAACCTTTATTCACACCTTGAAATAATTTTCGATACAAAGCAAGGAGTCTGTCCGAGAACTCATATTCTGTGGGTAGTCGCTACCTTTAGGTTGCGTTTTTGTTCATTAAACGCAGGCATAAAGCCTGCGACTACCTAAAAAGTATAGTATTAGAACAGACTCAGGGCTTCGTAACGAGATTGAGAAAAAAATTGAATATTTAATGAGTTCAGGTTAGCTCTTCCACTTTATAGAGCATCCCATGGAGGGTATCTGTTTGAAATCCACATCCTTACCCTGTAATATCAGCTCAACAGCTTTTTCGAGGTCATTAGTTGTTACACTCTTTTCGTCCTGCCAGTTATCGTCGAACCTTCCCCTGTATTTTAATTTCCTGTCCTTATCGTAAACATAAATGTCGGGTGTGCAGACTGCATCGTAGTTCTTCGCAGTTTCCTGAGTATCATCAATAAGGTAAGGGAAGTTCATGCTGTATTCCTCTGCGAAGAGTTTCATGTTATCGAAGGAATCCTGCGGATATGTAACCGTGTCGTTTGGATTTATTCCGATTAACTGAACACCTTTCGCTTTATATTTTTCCCGAAACGCAACGAACCTGTCCATCACAGCTTTAACGTAAGGGCAGTGGTTACAGATAAAAATAATTATTAATACATCTTTGTCATCGAATTCATCGGGAGAATGGTTCCTGTCGTCGATTCCCATCAGTGTGAAATCTATTATTGGAGAGTTGATATCGGATTTGCTGCTTTCGAGTAATGCCATATAATTGATTTAAAATTCTTCGTCTTCATCCTCATCCATTTCGGGATGAAAATCTTCGTAAATAAAATTAACGTGCAGGTTAGTACCTTTTACATCCTCAGCATCCTGATAAAATATTTCCTCTGTAATGAATCTGTACTTTTCTTTTAGAGGGTAATCATTCTTGAAATGTACTATAATGTTTAGCGTATCCAGCAGTGTGAGAAATTTTTGATATTCTGTTTTCAACGTATCTTTATCAAGCTCGGTAAATTTCTTGAAACTCGGTTTACCGATCAGTTTGTATACATTTACAATTCGAGAACCCTCATGCTGTTTCTCAAATTTTTTTACTTCTTTCAAAAATTCTCTGTCGTCTTCAACCTCAAAATTATCATATTCATCATCAACATAATCATCAAGCTCATCGTCATTAAATTCATTATTGTCAAAATCCGATTCCGTATTTTTATACTGAGACTTTGGAGGTTTAACGGTCTTCTTCGTTTTTTTATCTGCTTTTTTTTCTTTAGCCATTTCAAAAAGATACTTAATGATAAAACTTAGAGCTTACGTACTTCTATATATAAAGATAAAAACTTAAGATTTCAATTCAAGAAAATTATACAAAAATAATTTTCCAAGATAAAAATCATTTAAAAAAATTGAAATAAACAAACACAATCGGCGTTACAAAAAGAAGGCTGTCGAACCTATCAAGAACACCTCCATGCCCGGGAATTATTTGCGATGAATCTTTAACATCGTTAAACCTTTTTAACATAGATTCAAAAAGGTCGCCAACCTGACCGAACACTCCTATAAGACTACCTACTATCAAGGCATCCCTTAAAGACAGCACTTCCGGAAAATAATAATAGAAAACCATAGATACAGCGATTGCGAATATAAATCCAATAACGGTGCCCTCCCAGGTCTTTTTCGGACTTATCGAACTCAAAGGATGCTTCCCGAAATATTTTCCACCTATATACGCAAAAGTATCACAACTCCAGATTAGTACCATAATGTAAATTACAACATTGAAATTTTTTATTTCAAGAAGTTCATTCAAAATAATAAATGGAACTGTGATGTATAACAAACTAAAAACTGAAATCATCGGGTTAACAGGGTTTCTTTTTTCGTTTCTAAAGATTTCCAATGATGCAATAATAATAACAGCCATCAAAAAACTGAATACGAGATATGATTCGAAGAAAAAGCTCGTTGTTAATATTACTATAGAAACAAGAATAGTGAAGATTTTCAAAGGATAGTACTTCTTGTTTTCAAACATACCGTTAAATTCGAAAAGACAAATAGACTGCAAAATTAAAGACATTATAAAAAAGTAAATACCACCCTTGTAAATTAGAAATAATATTACAGGGATTCCAATAACTCCAACGAGAATTCTTTTTAAGGCATTACTCATACTAACATTTTAGTAAAATATTTTTATAATGACTCTTTATTATAATTAATCTTCTTTAAATGTACAGTTTGAATTATTTTTATGACAGCAATAAACAATACTAAAGACAGCACTCCCAAAAGAATAAATTGTGTAAGTTCGGGTCCACCCATATCGGGATCGTCGATTTGCTCCTTCCCAAAAATATAAACCGCAGCAGCAGAGAAGAAGTTATTTATAAAATGCACAAAGATAGCCGTGTATAAACTTCCGCTGTAAAAAGTAATGAACGTCAGATAAATTCCAAGAATGGCGAGCGGAACAATGTTAAATGGGTGAAAGTGAAACAACGCGAAAATCAAACCTGTAAATATGATTGCACGAACCGGGGTTGCAAAACGTTCAAAATTCTTAAGAATTAATCCTCTGAATAGAAACTCTTCACAAATTGCGGGTGTTATCGCAATAACAAACACAACGAAAATAAATTCCGGAACGGAATGAGATGCAACAAGTTTCAACGTCAATGCTTCGAGTGAATCAAATAATTCCTTAACACTTTTTAAAATCTCTGACGCGAACGGTATTGAAAAGATTAGTTTGTTCTGCAAATATAAATAAACCTGGAGAAAGGGCTGCACTACCAGTATACCTAAAACACTCAATATGAAAACAAGAATATCCGGTTTCTTTAGTCTGAAAGTCTCTTTAAAAACGTTACCCTGCATTATGCTGAGAACTATTACAGGCACAAGTATGAACATGAACTGCGAAAAGGTAATAATGATCCTTGTCAAATTAAGATTCGTCGGTTCCCCAATAATATCGGGACCCAACACTAAAATTGTTATCACTCCACCAATGATTTGATAAGTAATGAACACAGTCACTAATGTTATCAATATAAAAAGTGCAGGATGAATCTTTGATAAAGGACCTTTAGAGTTGTTTTTTAAAAGATCGTTTCCGTTAATTAAATCGTTCAAGCTTTTATTAATTAAAAATAATTTATAGGCAATATCAATAAAATACATTATTATTTAAAGAGTATTAAAAGGTAAGTCTAATTTTAAAAAATTGCTTTTAACGAACATTAAAATTATTTTTGCGTTATATGTCTGAGAACAACCGACTTTACGATAACCAGGGGAATTGGGAATCCACATCTTCGGGAATAGAAAATAGTGAGTACGAAATTAAAACCAGGAAAAAAAGATTTTCTTATTTAACCAATATAGCTTTTTTTTTACTCACCTTTTTTACGACTACGTTAGCTGGTGTTGCCTGGGCAAACCAGGATCCATACCAGTTAGATAACTTTACCATCGGGTTAACTTATTCAGCTTTAATATTACTCGTCATTACAACTCATGAGTTCGGTCATTATTTCGCAGCTAAATATCATAAGATATCAGTGACTCTTCCTTATTATATTCCCTTCCCTTTCCTTTTTCTGAATCCTTTCGGAACGATGGGAGCGGTAATAAAAATGAAAACAAGAACACAATCCAGGAAATCTTTATTTGACGTAGGTGTTGCAGGTCCAATTGCAGGGTGGGTAACTTCTTTAATAATATTAATAATAGGATTTCTAACACTTCCTCCCGTATCTTTTCTTTATACAATACATCCTGAATATGCGATTCAAGGAATTGCGACAACTGGATTTTCATTCGGTTACAATATAATATTTTGGATTCTTGAAAAAATCTTCACATCATCACCGACTGTCTTTATGCCGCCGATGAACGAAGTGTACCACTACCCATTTTTATGTGTTGGTTGGTTCGGTCTTTTAATCACCGCATTAAATATGATGCCAATTGGACAGCTTGATGGAGGTCATATTTCCTATGCTATGTTTGGAAAGAATCATAAATATTTAGCATACACTGTCTTTGGACTTCTCTTGTTCTTCGGACTTGCCGGATTATTACCTCTTGCAGGGGTTACGTTTGAACTTGGTTCAGTAAACTGGTTGATATGGGTTTTATTAATCTTTTTCCTTATAAAGATAAAACATCCACCAATCTGCCATGATATTGATACTCCGCTTGGTAACACAAGAATGCTTATCGGGTGGTTCTCCTACTTCATATTCGTAACTTCATTCTGTCCTATACCATTCACAGGGCTTTAAATATGCTAAATCACATTACACATAATATGTTAAGATCACCCGATGCATAATTCAAAAGCAAACAGATCAGCTTTCGTGGTGATTTACTTCACTATCTTTATTGACCTGCTGGGTTTCGGTATTATAATCCCTCTGCTTCCGGATTTTTCATTCAAAGTTTTACACATCAGCGAAACGATGATCGGTCTTGTTGCCGGTATATATTCTTTAATGCAGTTTTTCTTTACACCTCTTTGGGGTTCTCTTTCAGACATTTATGGAAGGAAACCTATTCTTATAATGAGTCTCACCGGGAACATTCTTGCTTATTCAGTTATGGCATTAGTTTTTTCCGGAGTTGTTTTGTCACTGCCGTTATTAATTATTGCAAGAGCTTTCGCAGGTCTTTTTTCTGCAAATATATCTGCTGCTCAGGCTGTTGTTTCTGACATTACTACAAGAGAGGGAAGGTCAAAAGGTATGGGTATACTTGGTTCGGCATTCGCACTCGGATTTGTTTTCGGTCCTGCAATGGGAGGGGTATTGTCCGTTGAATTCGGGTATGGAGTTCCAATAATGCTTTCAGCAGTTTTTTCTTTTATCGCCTTGATGCTTTGTGTTATTATTTTCAAAGAAACACTTTCTTCCGACATTAGAGCTGAAAATAAGAAAAACTTTAAAGGATTTGCACTTATAAACATTAAAGCTATTAAAGATGTCGTTAAGAATGTAAACGTTGGTGTTTATGTAATCATTTTCTTCTTTATCACATTTGCATTCGCTAACATATACGGAACCTTTCAACTTTTCGGAGAAAGGAAAGAAGGTCTGAATTTAAATCAGGCTGAGATTGGATATTTACTTTCATTCCTTGGAGTCGTTGGGTCGATAGTTCAGGTAACACTTATCAAAGTCTTTAAAAGTAAATTTGGAGAAAAAAGATCGCTCATTATTGGTAACTTCCTTGTTTTCATCGGGCTGACTTTGATCCCCTTTTCGACGAGTGTTACAATACTTCTTTTGGTCATATTCATCTTAGCCTTTGGTAATGGGATCAACAATCCTATGACGCTCGGTTTAATTTCTCAGAATGTAAGCAGGGATGAACAAGGTTCCGTACTCGGAATAAATCAATCTTTAAGCGCGCTCGCAAGATTTCTTGGACCTGTCTGGGGAGGTTTTATATATGAAAAGTTTGGTTACCAATATCCATTCATTACTGGCGGCTTTTTCATGTTGATGATTACAATATATTGCCTGAAGATTCTAAGAAAATAATTACACCATTCCTATTACGCCGAACATCCTTCCGGTTTTACCCTTATCCCTTCTGTGCGAATGGAACAGATCTTTATCTCTATAGGTGCAGTACCCAGAATCTTCAATATTATTAATCCTGACTCCAAGTTTGAGTAGCTGCTTGATATTGCTTTTTTTCAGGTCAAGATGGCACTTCCCATTTTTGAAGAACTTTATATCATCTTCGAATAACTTAGCTACTTCTTCACCAACTTCATAATAATCCTGAGATATGGAAGGTCCGATATAAACCATCAGCTCCGTTGTATCAATCGAAAACCTTCTTTGCAATTCTTTAACTGCTTTCGTTAAAATCTTCCCATTAGTTCCCTTCCACCCGGAATGAATTCCTGCGACAACCTTTTTATGAGGTTCATACAAAAAGATGGTAATACAATCAGCTCCGCTTATAACAAGGAAATTATTTTTTTTATCCGTATATAAACCATCGCAGTCTTCTACATACCCGGGCGTCGATACATATCTAATATTCGTTGAGTGGATCTGTCTTTGAATTGTAATATTTTCTAATCCAATACCGAGAGCTCCAAAAAAAATCCCACGGTTCTTTTTTACATTCTCTTCACTGTCTCCAACATTAGTGCTGAGGTTCATGTAATATGGCGGAGGAGAAACACCACCTTGTTTTGTGCTGAATCCAAATTTTATTTCAGGAAACCGGTTAAATATGTTTGAATGAATTATTTTCAAATGAATTATATTAATTCTATTCTTCTATAGAAGGCTCTATTCGTAACTTCTTCTTCTCGGAAATAATCTTCTTTGAGGATAGCCTTCTTACTTTCGATAATTGAGTTGGTTTTGTTTTTTTCCTTACCTTTTTCTTTTTTAAAGATTTCTCAATAATTTCATAGAATCTATGCACAGCTTTCTTTTTATTCATAATTTGAGAACGCTCAGATTGTGAAACAATTCTTAACAAACCTTTTTTGTCGATCTTATTCGTTAACTTTTTTAGAATGATCTTTTTTTCATCGTTTGTAAGAACAAGGGAATTTTTCACATTAAAAAATAATTCAACCTTCGTTGAAACTTTATTAACATGCTGACCTCCCTTCCCTCCGCTTCGGGAAGCCTTGAAAACAAATTCTTCGGAAAATTTTCTATCCTGAATATTCATTAAAGCTATTGATAGTGAAATAAAAAAGGACTGATAACTCAGTCCTAATTTTTTTTATCTTAAATTTAAAAATCGTGGTATTTAAAATCTATTTTAGTATGGAACAAATATGAATCCTACTTTAACGGGAATGTATCCTTTCTCGGTGTATTCAGTAAAATTATAATTGAATTGAGATTCAACAAACATATAAATATCCTTTTCTGACAATTTAAAACTTACTCCGCCGCCAAAACAACCACCAAGATTAGTTCTATAATTGTCTGAACCTCCCTTCTTAAGGAAAAACGCTCCTACACCGATTAATCCGTATGGATTTACCGTCGCCTTAATAGGGCTGTATATCAAAAGATCCAGCTTAGCTGTTGAAAATGATATAGCCGAGCCTCCTGCCCTGAATGGAAAATCATTATACTGTATATCTAACCTTAGTGAAAGCATGTCACTGAAAATATAAGCTCCACCGAAGTTTACACCTGGTCCGGGTTGATGTGTATCGGAAAAATCAGAATCGGTTATAGGTATCGTGTATGCACCACTCGTAAATATCAATAACTTTGGATTAAGTGGACGACGCGGCTTGTTCTTTAATTCATTCGTTATC
>JADHVP010000044.1 GCA_016783945.1 Ignavibacteria bacterium | reverse complement strand
CAATAATAATAAATCTATTTGCTATATACAATGTTTCTTTTTCACAAGGTAGAAGGCATTTAGATCCATTCCAAACCGGGAACTACGTTTACAGTGATTCTCTCGGTGGTGAATTTAACGACTCGCTCAGAGCAATTGAGGATTCATTACGAAACTTACCTGTTGATTCTACAGCAAGAATAAAATATTTTACATACGAACCTGAATATTATTTCGGAACTAAAGTTATAGATTATCATCATCCATTATTACTCGGTAATTCTTCGCATATACAATATAACGTCAGTTTTGATTCTACCGACAAAGTAATAATACGGCAGACCTTTCTCGGTGAAGAAATCAAAGCACCTCTTGTTATTTCGAGCAAAGAGTATATAAAAGAACTTTCAATAATTAATCAGAAGAATATCTTTTCCGAGATTGTTTCTGAAAAATTTAAGGGCGTAACCGTTGATGAACTATCGGAGCTGTTTGAAAAATTCACTGATATTACGATCCCGTTACCATTTAAAAGTGAAACTATATTCGGACCTCCAACCATTAATCTAAAAATAAACGGTGGAATAGATATTACCGCCTCCTATCAAAACATTACAAGTGAAACTGAGTATGTGTCAACAACAAGCGGTACACAGAATAACATAAATTTTAAACAAGAAGTTCAGGTAACTGCCAAAGGAACAATTGGTGATAAACTCACTATTGATGCGGATTGGAATACTGCAAGAGTTTTCGATTTTGAAAACCAGCTTAAATTGAAATATACCGGTTACGCTGATGAAGTAATTCAGAAAATAGAAGCGGGTAATGTTTCACTCGATACTAAGTCAGGATTAATTCAATCTACGCAGGCACTGTTCGGAATCAAGGGTGAGTTTAAACTCGGACCTTTGACTTTATCGACTGTTGTTTCTCAGAAAAAGAGTAAACAGGAGAGCAAAGATTATACTGGTGGTGTTCAGGAAACAACTTTTAACATAGCAGCATATGAGTATTCGGATAATCACTATTTTCTTGATACACTTTATAAATCTAGTTTTCTTGATGTTTATAACAATACATCGGGTGTCTTAAGCCAATCTACATACAATAATGAAGTTTTTAGTAACGATATTTCTTTCGAGGTTTGGATTCAAGCTGATTATTCTTCAGGAAGTGATAAAAGAACTGCTATATCATATACTCAGTTATATGAAGAACCACTAGGTGGTTATCCGGATAGCTTGATAAAAACAACAAAAGTCCCAGGACTTCGATTCTTTGGAAGTTTTCGAAAACTAAAACCAACTGAGTATACGATAGATAGATACGCTGGATTTATAAGTTTAAAAATTAATGTTTCTGCTACAACACCTCATGTTGGTGTGACATATAAAACGCAGGATGGTAAAAAATATGGTATTGGAAGCTATGAAAGTAATAAAACAGATACTCTAATATTAAAGCTGGTAAAAACTGAAAATCAAAGCCCCGATCAGACTCCGCTTGCCTGGGAACTGAAAATGAAGAATATTTATCGCTTACCTGTTTCAAAGGTTGTTAAAGATGGATTCAATTTAGATATAAAGTTTGAGCAGGATGGTGTCTATAGTCCAAAATTACCATCCAGTACAGGATTAACTAAAAACCTGATTGAACTTTTGCAATTAGATAGGTATCAACCGGATAGCAGGAATCCTCCGCCTGATGGGAAATTTGATTTTCTCCCTGGGTTGACTATAAATACAGAAACAGGTGATGTAATTTTTCCCACACTTAAACCTTTTGAAGAAATCCCGGGCTTAACAGACTCAAGTTATATTTTCGATGAGCTGTATACATTGAGAAAATTAGATGCACAAACGAAACCATTGGCTACAAAATATAAAATTATAGGCAGTGCTAAAGGTGAAGCCGGTATTAGTAATGTAATTAATCTTGGATTTAACGTTGTTCAAGGAAGTGTTGAAGTTCTTCTTGGAACTCAGAAATTACAAAATAATGTCGATTATACAGTGGATTATGGAACGGGTGTTGTTGTAATAAGAAATGCTGCAGCACTGGCATCCAGTGATTTGAGAATAACTTATGAAACAAATGATTTATTTTCTTTAGCATCCAAAACATTGATTGGTTTAAGAGCTGATTATGAATTGCTGGAAAATACTAATTTGGGTTTTACATTTGTTAATCTTAAGCAGGAGACTTTAAACGATAAAGTAAGGATAGGTGAAGAACCAACAAATAATTCCATGTTTGGACTTGATTTATCTACAGAGATAAAATCTAAATTCCTAACAAAACTGGTAAATTTTCTTCCCGGATATAATACAAAGGAGGAATCAGCATTTACATTCAAAGGAGAATTTGCAGCGATTACCCCTGATCCAAATACAAAAAGGAGCAGAATACCTCAGGATAATAATGAATCCATTGCTTATGTAGATGATATGGAGGGTGCAAAAAAGATTGTATCTCTGGGAACTAATTACAGCGGTTGGACAATCAGTTCGGTACCGATTGATAGTTCTATTCTAAATCCTAAGGACTCAATTGCTACTTTAGGTCAGAGTAAGAGAAGTGACATAAAATGGTTCAATGTTCCGAATAGCGTTGAAGTAAAAGCTGTATTTCCGGAAAGAGAAGTAACATCTGGTCAGGAAACTTTAACACCTATGTACATCCAGTTTAATCCTACAAGCAGAGGTGTTTACAATTATAGTAAGAATAAATTTGATTCGCTTACAACTGTGAATACGAAAACGAACTGGAATGGAATAATGAAATATTTGAATTCTACATCAACTGATCTCCTTTATGAGAATATTAATTATATAGAGTTTTATATGCGTATCGATTCATCGAGTGTTGATCTTACCGATGGACAACTTATTATTGATTTAGGTTCAATTTCTGAGGATGCAATACCTAATGGTAAGCTTGATACTGAGGATACTTTAGGGATTGGAATATTATATCAACAGAATGACATTGGTTTAGATTTTAAAACAAATCCTGAAGAACTTGCTATATATAATCAAATAAACGGTACTGCATACACTAATTTTGATACTATACCGGATCCGGGATTAGATGATAATGTATTCTTACAGACACAAGCTTTAAATGATGTCAATGGTACACAAAACAATGCTAATCTTGAGGGGAAAAACAGACCTGATACAGAAGATTTAGATAGAAATACAACAATGGATTCTTTTAATGAGTATTATGAATACGTTATTAATCTTGATACAACTAATAATGATAGAATAACCGGAAGGGGTAGAGAAGGGAGTGGCTGGTATCAATACAGAATACCGCTTTCTGAATTTAATAAAAAGATCAATGATCCATCCTTAACGAACATACAGTATGCACGGGTTTGGATAAAAGGATTAAATGGAGCAATACAGATTGCTTTGGTAGATTTCAATCTTGTCGGAAATCAATGGTTCAAATCGAATAAAAATGATACGACTTATAATATTTCTGTTGTTAGTATTGAAGAGAATCGACAAATATATATGAGTCCTGTTCCTGGTAATGTCCTCAGACAAAATGTACAAAATGTTTCTGGCGTGGAAACATTGTCTAATGAGCAATCATTGTCGCTTTACGTAAGCAATTTAGTAAAAGGTGATAGAAAAATAGCAGTAAAAGATTACCAGCTTAGAACTTTAGACTTGTTCAATTATAAACAGATGAAATTATTTGTGAATGGTGATCCGAGTTTTAATTATGTTGACGAGAATACCTACGATGCATCTATGGTTATTAGATTTGGAACTGATTCCAACAATTTTTATGAATACCGGGCACCTATACATCCTGATGTAAGACCTGGTCAACCTTGGAATTCTCTGAATGAAGTTGCTATTACTTTTTCAGATCTTACAGGAATAAAGATTACGAGGGATTCTATTAATCAGGTTGTTGATATGCCTGTACCAAACGGGCCGCCTGGGTCTTATTACAGAATTAAAGGTAGTCCGGATTTGCAAAACATTCGGGAATTTGAATTAGGTGTTGAATGCAACAGGGGTGCATTGAATTCATCGATTACAGGAAGTGTTTGGTTTAATGAGATAAGGGTTTTGAACGTTAACGATGAAGATGGCTTCGCTTTTAATATAAATGCAGGTATCAAGTTTGCTGACCTTGCTAACTTTAGCTTTAGTTTCCAAAAGCAAGATCCAAATTTTCATGCTATTGATACAAGAGTTGGTTCCAGGTTTACAGGGCAATCGTGGGATTTTAGCGGTACTGTTAATATTCATAAATTCATTAACAATGCCCTTGTTTCATTATTTTCTGATGAATGGAAAGATTTCATAACTATACCTATCTCATTCAGACATACTGAAAGTCTAACTAAGCCAAGATATTATCCCGGTACTGATATCGAACTTAATAAAGCTGTTGAGGAAAAATATAATAAAGTACTTACAGAAACAAACGATGAAAATCTTGCAAGAGAGGTAAGCGAAAACCTTAGGATAGAATCACAAACACTGGAAGTAAGAAATAGTCTTTCATTTAGTGGAATGGCATTTAAATTCCCGGGTAATAACTATCTGGTAGATAACATTCTTAATACGATAACATCTAACTTCACAGCATCATTTAGAGATTATAGAGATTTCACTTATGAAAATCAAAGTGATTTTTCTTATAACGGGGATATAAGTTTTGCTCCGGAATTTGGTCTGGCAGATAAGCTCAATTTAAGTATTGGTAAGTTGATAAATTTTGGAGAAGAGTACAAAGATGCTAAATTATATTTCTTCCTTCCGTTAATTCCTCTGGCACCATTGTATTCAGATAATTTCAATGCCTCTACGGATTTTAACCGATCTCAATATGAATCAAAACAAAGACTGTATAATTTTGATGATCCTACGGGAAGATCATTTACAGCAAACAGAGGTTTTGGATTCAAATGGAAATTTATTGAGAATTGGATTGTGGATCTCACAGGGTCGTATGATTTTAGAGTTGGAAGCAACCTTACACCATTATTGACGAATAAGGATAGTCTAAATACACCTAGAGCTGAAAGCGAAATATTTGGCGATATCTTTTTTAATAATGGTTTAATTAACTTTGGTGATGATCTTGATTATACACAAACAACTGTGTTTAATCCAAAATTTAATTTCCCTGTAATTAAAAAATATTTAGATCTTAATTTAGATTATTCTGCAGCTTATGGTTGGATAAATCCTAATACAACAACCAATATTGGCTATAACGTTCGTTATTCAACCACAATGAATGCAGGGACCAACTTAAAGATTAAGGAAATATTTTCAATTTTTGGTGGTGGTACTGATGTACAAAAATCAAATCAAGGTAGTGCCAGTAATAATATTAATGCACGAATATCAGATGATAAACAGAGTATCACTGATATATTCAAAATACTGAAATCTTTTATCCCTGACAATATTAATGCTTCGGTAAATCAGACTAATGCAGTTTCTAATCCTGGAGTAGAAGGTAGACCGGGATTTGGTAACTTCTGGTTGAGTCCGACTACAAAGGATGAATTAGGTCCATCAAGATTGTATCAACTTGGATTGAGTATGTATCCAGGGAAGAGAGCACCGAATTTGTTTATAACCGATGCATTTAGTCAATCTAATAACCTGACTTTAACCGCAACAATTAATCCAATCATACCGGAAGCTATTAGAGTGAACCTGACTTTTAAAAACTCCTGGGGATTTAATAATACAAATTCATACACATCAATGCAAGATGGCTCTTTAGGAAATCCCACTAATAAAAGTAACAATAGAACATTCGGGCGCACAATGTTTTTTGCCGGCGATGTTGAAGAATTACGTTTTGAAAGTTCTACGAATCCTGATGTAAATCTTAAAAATATTTCTACAGCTTTTAAGGATAATATTGCTTCTATCCCATTCCCAAATTGGAATATGACTATTTCAGGTGTAGAAAAGTTTCCTATGTTCGCCCAGTTTGCAACATCTGTTACGATTGAGAATAGTTTTTCATCTGAATATAATGAAAGTTTTTCAGTTGATTTAAATAACATCGAAAGACCGACCAGACAAACTGTCACACAGTCCTTTAATCCTTTGTTTGGAATGAATATTACATTTAAGGAACTCCTTGGCGGCAGCTTGACTGCATCATTCAGGATTAATAATTCTATTTCTAATACATTAGTACCAACAAATAATTTAATCCAAACAACAAATACAAACGATTGGAGTGTAACAGCAAATTTTGCAAAAGCCGGTTTTGAAATACCTTTCTTCGGTCTTTCTCTGAAAAATGATATATCTTTTGACCTCACAATATCTAAGAATATAAATAGTCCTACAGATTATATTTTTACATCCGATATTCCTGATAAGATTCCGGGAAATGGTTCATCGGTATTCACAGTTAATCCTTCTATTCAATACTCGTTAAGTTCTAAGGTTCAGATGCAGGTGTTTTATAAATATATCCGAACAGAGCCAACTCAACAAACGCTAAATACTGTGCCAAGGACTTCTAATGAAGGTGGTTTGAATATAAGAATATCAATTCAATAGGGAAGTTAAAACAACTGTAGTGATTGCTTCTAATTTATAATTATTTCGTTTGAAATAATTTTCGATCTAATTTCCTCAACTTTTTCCCTTACATCTTTTGGGATAAGTTTTTCATTATTCTTATCATATACATAGTTTACTCCTTTTTCCTTTAACCCTAAGGTTTTTACACCTCCTGTAAACTTATCATCTAAGAAATCACGAATAGTTTGATAAATAATTTCGTCGACTTGCTTTGTCATACTGGTCAGAACAAATCCGGGCGCTTCATTGTATTGATCGAGGTCAACACCAATTGACAATTTTCTCTCTTCCCGGGCAGCTTCAAACAAACCGAGACCTGAGAGTCCCGAAGCATGATAAATTATATCTGCACCGTTTGAATATTGACTCAGTGAAATTTCTTTTCCTTTTCCAGGGTTCTTAAAACCATCCGCAGAAACACTTACATAACCAACTAAAACTTTGCAATCAGGATTTACATAATTTACACCTTTTATATATCCATTCTCGAACTTTTTTATGAGTGCTGATTCCATTCCACCAAGAAAACCAACCTTGTTTGTTTTTGTAAGTAATCCTGCGATTGCTCCGACAAGGAATGATCCTTCCTCCTCTTTAAACTCTAAAGCAGCAAGGTTTTCAGGAATTTCATTTTCTGGATTGACAGTATAATCGATACAACCAAATTTTTTATTGGGAAAATCTTTTGCAACAGTCGTAATATCTTCAGTGAATATAAAACCTACTGCGAAAACCAATCCAATATCGTTTTTGCTTGCTAATTTCCTTAAAGCGGATTCTCTATCGGCACCATCACCCGGATCGATTACTTCGAATTCTATACCTAAATCCTGCTTGGCTCTTTCTAATCCTTGAAAAGCAGCATCGTTGAATGATTTATCACCTCTGCCTCCAATATCAAACACAAGCCCAACCTTTGTCTTGCTATTTGTTTTATCATCAACTGAGTCTTTTTTTTTGTTACATGAATATAGGATAAATACTAAAAGTAAAACTGGAGTAATAATAAAAATTTTTTTCATTTCAAGTGATAAAATATAATAATTTGGGAAAAAATATAAACGAGATTTTAACTTGTTGTCTTTGCCGCATCCTCTTTAACTACATGATGGAGCCTGCAGCGGGCTTCATAATGGTTTTCTCCTCCGACTAAAACTCGGTCAGTACTTTCAGTAACCCTTTGGGTTCTGTTCGCAGGTGCACCACAAATTACACATACAGCAAGTGTCTTTGTAATATATTCAGCAATAGCAAGAAGTTGAGGGATAGGTTCAAATGGTTTTGCTCTGTAATCCTGGTCAAGTCCGGCGATGATTACTCTTTTACCTGAATCTGATAAAGCCTGGCAGACGTCAACAAGATTATTATCAAAAAATTGAGCTTCATCAATACCAATAACTTCAACATCAAAACTTTTTTCGAGTATCTCTTCTGCATCTTTTATTATCTCAGAAGGATAAGACTGTTCGTTATGTGAAACGATGGAAAATTCACTATAGCGATTATCAATTTTAGGTTTAAAAACTTTTACTCTTTGTTTAGCGATTTCTGCTCTTCGAATTCTTCTAATGAGTTCTTCCGTCTTGCCTGAAAACATACTTCCGCAAATTACTTCTAAATGTCCTGATTTTTTGTAGGTTCTTATTTGAAGATTTTCATTCATTATAAATCCTGATTATCATATTTCATGAAATTGAAAATAGGTTTATTCGTTAAGTGTAAAATTTTTTGGAAAAAGTTCTTTTAATTCGTAAATCTTATAAACTTTTAGTGACTTAGCTAATATAATTTTCACATCACTATTGAATTCCATCATGAATTGTCTGCATGCACCACATGGAAAAGAAATTTCATTTTTATCGTTTGCAATAGCAATGGCTTTAAAATTATTTTCACCGTCAGAGATTGCTTTAGCATAAGCAACTCTTTCAGCACAAATAGTTAATGAATACGATGCGCATTCTATGTTGGAACCCGTATAAATCTTTTCTGTATTTGTAATTAGTGCTACACCTACTTTAAAATTTGAATAAGGGGCATAAGAAAATTGTAATGCTTCTATCGCTTTGGAAATCAATGTTTGATATCTGGAATGCACTGTTTTGGATTTCTTTGATTGATAATATATATATTTCTATGTATATTATCAAATATTTTATTCTTCAACTTATGAGATGAAACGAAGAGCTATATTCCGATTCTTCGATAAATATTTTGGAATTCCTATATTAATTATAATCTCAATCTTTCTCAAAAGGAAGAAAAGACTCCCGATTGAAAATATTAGAAAGATACTTATAATTAAACTTGCAGCAATAGGTGATTCAATATTAATGATACCTATGCTTAGAACGTTGAGGAATTCCTTCCCTGATTCAGAAATTACTTTTGTATGTTCTTATATTAATGAAGATATTATTCGGAAGATTCCATATATAGATAAAATTATCAATTGCGATGTTCATTCTTTTCTCAAGAAACCGATTGGTTTTTTAAAGTTTATATCAACAATAAGAGAAGTAAACTATGATGTAGTAATAGATGCTGGTCAGTGGGAAAGAATTAATTCAATAATAACAGCTTTTGCAAAAAATGTTTGTTCTATAGGATTTAAAACAAATGGTCAATATAAGCATTTCATTTATAATATGGTTGTTCCTCACCAGAGGAAAACACATGAGTTAGAGAATTTCATTGATTTACTTTCTCCCTTAGGTATAACGATAAATGAGAATGATAAAAAATTGGAATATTTTTTAAGTAATGAAAATCGTAAATTTGCATATAGGTTTTGGCAAGAAAATGACTTAGAAAATCGTTCTGTAATTTGTTTGCACCCTGGATGTGGTGAAAATGGTAAACCAAGAGAGTGGGAAAATGAGAACTATATCGCATTAGGAAATCGACTAATGATTTATGATAAGAGTATTCGCATTCTCATAACCGGTTCCCCTTTAGAAGTAGATAGATGTGAACGTATAGCTGAAGGAATTCAGAGGAATGTGATCAATACTGCGGGAAAGTTTTTGCTGGATGATGTTGTAGCTTTAGTCGAAAAGGCTACATTGATTGTTTGTAGTAACACAGGTATGCTTCATATAGCATCTTGTGTCGGAACGAAGACAATGGGTCTTCATGGTCCAACCAATCCCCAAAAGTGGGGTGCTTATAATCAAAATTCAGTTCTTATACAAAGCGATAAATTATGCAGTCCATGTTTGTATCTTGGACACGATTATGGATGCAAATCGTGGCCATGTATGAGTCATATTTCAGTCGATGATGTTTTTATTCATATTAGAAAGGCTCTTAATCCGGAATTGTTTCCGGAAATCATATAGTAATAATTATTTAATAGTATATTTTTTATAAATTTTAAAATTTAAAATAATGGAAAATAATTCTTTCAAAACTTTCGAGTTAATTGAAAAGTTTGGTCATGAGCAAGTTGTGTTCTGTTCCAATAAGGAGTTAGGATTGAAATCGATTATTGGAATACACAATACAACTTTAGGACCTGCTTTAGGGGGATGTAGAATGTGGCCATACGCAACAGATGAAGAAGCTTTGATCGATGCTTTACGTCTTTCAAGAGGCATGACTTTCAAAGCAGCTGTTGCAGGGCTTAATCTTGGTGGTGGAAAATCTGTTATCATTGGTGACTCACGGACAATAAAATCTGAGGCGTTATTTAGAGCGTTCGGAAGATTTATAGAAGGTTTGTCCGGAAGATACATTACTGCGGAGGATGTTGGTACAAATGTTAAAGACATGGAATATATTATGATGGAGACAAGAAATGTTACGGGTATTCCTATCCATAAAGGTGGAAGTGGTGACCCTTCTCCTGTTACTGCTTATGGCACATACGTTGGGATGAAAGCATGCGCAAAACATGTTTTTGGAAACGAGTCTCTGGAGAATAAAAAGATTGTAATACAAGGTGCTGCAGGTCATGTTGGAGTACATCTGTGTGATTTTTTACATAAGGATGGAGCTAAATTATTTGTTAATGATATTTATGAAGACAAGTTAAAACCAATTGTTGAAAAGACAAATGCCACAATAATACCGGGTGAAGAAGTTTTTTCAATGGAGGCTGATATATTATCACCTACTGCTCTTGGAGCAATAATAAATGATGATACAATTCCACAATTAAAAGTTAAAATTATTGCAGGTGCCGCGAATAATCAATTGAAAGATGAAGATAAACATGGTGCCATGTTAAAAGAAAAGGGTATTCTATATGCACCCGACTATGCAATTAATGCGGGTGGATTGATTAATGTTTATAATGAACTTGAAGGTTATAATAGAGATAAAGCAATGCAGCAGACAGAAGGAATATTCGATGTTATCGAAAAAATCATTACAATTGCGGATGAAAAAAATATTCCTACGCATGTTGCATCTCAAGAGATTGCAATCGAAAGAATAAACTCTGTTTCTCAAGCGAAAAGAATAAGAATATATCGCGATCAAGAACTCTTTAAACAGAGAAACCCATAATTAGTATTAGAAAAAGAAACTTTTTATAATACACTTTAAAAGATCACAGGCGAATAATTATTCTGCCTGTGATTTTTCATTTTTGATGTACCCATAAAGTGTAATATTTTTGAAAAGATTGTTAATGTCAAATTATAAAGTTTGCTGAAGGGATAAGTTTGGATATAAAAATTTGGATACTCGTAATAGCATTGTCAGTGATCATTATGTTTGTCACTCTACTTACATCTGTTACTTTACTTCATAAAAGATTTATTGAAAAATATATCGAAAGAAAGGAGAGGGGATGATGAAATTTGTAATTACTATTTGTAATTTGATACAAATTTCATAAGCATATATTTCTTCACTAAATCACAAATTCTATTCAGGTCAATCATATCTATGCATTCCAGGTTATGAGGACATGTTTTTTTCCAGCAGGGTGCACAACTTAAATTTTCGGGAATCAGTTTTTCCCCGTGATCGAAGAGATCAATTTCTGTCCAGCATGATAAACCAAACCATGCGATAACGTATTTCTTCAATGCTATTGCGAGATGCATACCGAAACTATCCCCTGTTATTACAACATCACAAATATTCATAAAACAAGCTCCGTTTCTGATTCCGAGATTAGTAGGTGTGTATAATATTTCTTTCTGCGTTTTTTTATCGAAAGATTCATAAATATCAAGATTTCTTTCCGTATCTTCCTTTCCGCCAAGTAGAACAATTCTAATATTCTTAGTTTTTAGAAGTTCATTTATGAGTTTCACATGTTGTTCAAATGTCATCTTCTTATTTGGAAATAGCTTCGAGCACCCTGTATTAAAGCCAACATAGATTTTGTCAGGATCGTGTTTAATTTGAACCTTGTAATCATTTAATAAGCTCTTCTCTTCTTCGGTAAAATTATAGATGTACTCATCGCGATTATAACTAAGTTCGAATGTTTCGTGTATGATTTGGCTGCCTGTTTTTTTGTTTTCCCGGAATTTCAGTTTATCATCGATACCCATCCTGTAATTGTACATAGCAGATTCATTGGCGGGAATTATCTTTCCATCTTTGTTTAATAGAAATCCTAACTTTTGTTTTGCATTAACTTCATTCGCAAAAGCACAAGCGTATACTGATTTATCAGAGTTCATAAGTAAATCGAATTCAATGTTTCGAAGTATCATCCTGTTCTCATCATTCCATCCGAATAAATTGTCTACGTATGGATTATGATAAAGTATGTTCTTTGCATTTTCTTGAGTGATCCAATAAATTGTACTCTCAGAATATTTTTCTTTTAAAGATTTAAGTATAGAAGTGTTCAATAAAACATTACCTAATGCATCGAGTGATAATATTAAAATCTTTTTCCCAATTCTGTTTTCACTGGTGTCCAGTTTGCATCCGTCTTCAAGACAATTTGTATACTCGATACAGGGTTTGTATCCTGAGAATTTTTTGCATTGAGGTGTTTTAAAATCTTCTTTCTTCATTTATTCAAGTTATGAATTTATTCGTTAAGTTTATCCAAAACTAATTTGATAACGTAGTCAAGATCATTTTTGGAGTTGACAAAATCAAGACCATCACTTTCTATTATCAAAGTTTTCCCATGGCTGTAATTGCTAATCCATTTATCATAACTCACGTTTAACTTTTCAATATAATTTTTATCAATGTTCTTTTCAAAGTCTCTTCCTCTCTGTTTAATCTGGTTTACCAACGTGTTTAAATCTGCTTTCAAATAAATAAGTAAATCGGGAGCCTTGAGGTAAGAAGTCATTTCTCTGAACAGACTCTGATAATTTTTGTAATCTCTTTTTTCCATCATTCCGATCTCATGGAGGTTCTTAGCAAATATTTCCACATCTTCATAAATACTTCTATCCTGAATTACAGAATTTTGTTGTCCTAATATTTCTTTGTGTATCCTAAATCTATGTGATAGGAAGTAAATCTGAAGATTGAATGACCATCTCAACATATCACGATAAAAATCTTCTAAATATGGATTATCATTAACAGATTCGAAATAGGGAATCCAGTTTAAGTTTTCAGATACGAGTTTAGTCAAAGATGATTTACCGGAGCCTATATTACCGGCAACGGAAACAAAGTATTTTTTGGAATTCATATTAATAAAAAAACCGTCCTGATATAACAAGACGGTTCAGAATTTATTTAAAATGAAATAACATTTTAATCAGTAACTTTATCTTTAGTGGTTTTAGTCTTTTTCTCTGCTGTTTTTTTTCTTGGTTTGTCTTTTCCTTCTTGTTTGGATTCTACCTTTTTTGAAGCAGGTTCCTTTTTCTCCGCTGCAGTTAGCTCAGTTGTTGGAGAGGTTGCTTCGGTCAAAGTAGTAACTTTTTTCTTTTCTTTTATTTTTGTAGCTGCTTTTCCTTTTAATTTTCTTAAATAATAAAGCTTCGCTCTTCGTACACTGCCTTCTTTGTTGATTTCGATATTTGCAATCTTGGGCGAGTGTAAAGGAAATATCCTTTCTACACCGATTCCATTTGAAATTTTTCTTACTCTAAATGACTTACTGAGACCACCTCCCCGGATTCCCATTACGATACCTTTGAATTGTTGGAGTCTTTCTTTTTCTCCTTCAATAACTTTTACCGATACAGTAACGGTATCACCGGGATGAAAAACCGGTATATCGCTTTTTATCTGTGCTGCTGTTACTAAATTTATTTTATCCATTTTTTATTCTCCTTATCATTAATAAACTCTTCATAATTTTAAATTGTTATTTGCCTAACAACATTGATACTTCAAAGTGTTAGTCCTGTTTTTTTTTCTTAATCCTTTTGTATTTATCGTATGCTTTTTCTTCACGCCATTTCTTTATCTCAGCATGATTTCCGCTTAATAAAACATCAGGAACTTTAAATTCACTATAAACTTCAGGTCTTGTATACTGAGGATTATCAAAACCTGTTTCAACTTGATATGAATCCGTAATGGCTGATTCACCATCACCTAACGCTCCCGGAATTAATCTCGATATTGAATCAATGAAAACAAGGGCAGCAATATCGCCGCTCGATAAAACATATTCGCCTATTGAGATTTCTTTTGTAACAAATTTTTCAATGACTCTCTCATCTATACCTTTGTAATGACCGCATATCAGAATCAAATTTTTCTTTAATGAAAAATCATTTGCAATCTTCTGATTGTACATTAAACCTTGTGGTGATAAGTAAATCGTATCATCATATTCTCTATCAGATATGAGTTTTTCAATACATCTGAAAAACGGTTCTGGTTTTAAAACCATACCCGAACCACCACCGTAAGGCAAGTCATCGATCTGTTTGTATTTTCCGGTTGCATAGTCTCTTAGGTCATGAACATAGGTTTTTATTAATCCTTTGTTCTCAACCCTTGCTATCAAACCATTTTTTAAAGAACTTTCTAATATCTTTGGATTTGCACTTAGAATGTCAAATCTCATAATAATAAATAAAACTTATTCAATAAAACCATCGATTAGAGCAATATCAATTATTTTATTTTTAATATCTATCTTCTTTATAAACTGTGTTCTTAAAGGTATTAAAATTTTTCCTTTGTTTCCAATTAATTCAACCGATAAAAGATCATCACCACCATAATTCTCGACCTCTGTAACAATTCCTATTTCATTTTTATCATTGTAAACTTTTAAATCAATCAGGTCAAAAAAATAATACTGATCGTTTGATAACTCAACTTTTTCCGATTCATCGATTGCTAGAAAACATTCTTTTAATTCATCTGTTTCGTTCTTGCTATTATAATTTTCAAATTTTACTCTTATATGATCGTTTAAAAAAACTATATCTTCTATCTTAAATTCTAATGTTTCTGAAGTTCTATTCCTAATCAGAGTGTTACACTTATCCTCGAAAATGTATACTGAATCAAGAGATAAAAATCTTTTATTAAAATCAGTTAATGAAATTACTTTGACGTAGCCTTTCAGTCCGACACTTTTAGTAATCTTTCCAATGAAGATAAGTTCTTTGTTTTCCGGCAAAAATAGTTTTCCTTTTATTCCTTTACTTCTTTTCTTTTTGTACCTTGTTTATCTTTCTTCCCTTCCCATCCCGAACTAATTTATCAGGAATTTCGAGAGAAGCCCTTTTACCGTTTTTTGCTCCAACTGCCTTTAACAGAGTTCTAATAGACTTAGCAGTTCTACCCGACTTACCAACTATTTTTCCAATCTCATTTTCATCAACGTAAAGCTTGTATTTAATTCGTCCTTCCTCTTCTAACTCTTCAACGTGAACCGCATCAGTCTTATCAACGATACTCTTAGCAATGAACTCTAAAAATTCTTTCACGAATTTTCCTCTCCTTAGATAGTTTGTAAGTGATTTAATAAATCCTAAACTTTCTTGCTAAGGTCTTTATGGGATTCTCATGATATTCTATTTTTTTTCTGTCTTGTCTTCCTTGGTTTCTTCTTTACTATTATTTGTTTCTTCTTTAGTCTCTTTTATTTCTGGAGTTGTTTCTTCTTTAGTCTCTTTTATTTCTGGAGTTGCTTCTTCTTTAGACTCTTTTGTTTCTGGAGTTGCTTCTTCTTTGGTCTCTTCTTTTATTGATGTTGCTTCTTCTTTGGTCTCTTCTTTTATTGGTGTTGCTTCTTCTTTAGTCTCTTCTTTTATTGATGTTGCTTCTTCTTTAATCTCTTCTTTTATTGGTGTTGCTTCTTCTTTAGTCTCTTCTTTTATTGATGTTGCTTCTTCTTTAATCTCTTCTTTTATTGGTGTTGCTTCTATTTTAGTCTCTTCTTTTTTTGATTTACTTTCTTCTTTCTGCTCGGATCCCTTCTTAACTTTTTTCTTTTTTCTTCTTAACTTCTTTTCTTTCTCGCGTTCAAGTTTTGCTTCTTTTCCCGAATGAAACTTTTCTAATTCCTCTTCAATTTTATTTTCATCAAAGCCTTTTTTCTCAAGATGCCATTTTAATATGATTCCTTCGCGTTGGAAAAGGCTTCTCACAGTATCGGTAGGTTGAGCACCGGTTTTCAACCAGTACAAAACTCGGTCTTCTTTAATTCTGAGTTCCATAGGATCGGGATTGGGATTATAATATCCAACCTCTTCAATAAATCTACCGTCTCGCGGTGATCTTGCATCTGCTGCAACTATTCTATAGATTGGAAATTTCTTCTTTCCCAATCTTTTAAGTCTGAGTTTTACCAAATTTAATTATTTCTCCTTTCCGAAATATCGGATATAGTTATTTATAATTTAATATAATTTTTTGTAAAAGTTAAGATTAATTCATTTTCATTTGATTCATGAGATTTCCCGGTAAGTTCATCTTTTTCATCATATTTCCTAATTTATTCTTATTGAATCCTCTCATCATTTTTTGCATTTCACTAAATTGTTTTATTACCTTATTAACTTCTTGTATCGAATTTCCACTGCCGTCTGCTATTCTTCTTCTGCGTCTGCCGTTCAGCACTGCAGGATTTTCCCGCTCATGCTTAGTCATCGAAAGAATGATTGCTTCTAACCTTGTTATGACTTTGTCATCTAACTCTTTGCCTTTTAATGCAGCTCCTGCTCCGGGCAGCATTGATACAAGATTCGATAAAGATCCCATTTTCTTTATCTGTTTTATTTGAGATAAAAAGTCGTTGAAATCGAATTTATTCTTTCTGAGTTTTTCTTCGAGCTTAGCTGTTTCCTGAATGTCGAATTCAGATTGAGCCTTTTCAACGAACGATACAATATCACCTTTGCCTAATATTCTCGATGCCATTCTATCAGGGTAGAAGGGTTCTATCGCATCAAGCTTTTCTCCAACGCTAACAAATTTAATGGGCTTGTTTACCACTGCTCTAATCGATAAAGCAGCACCACCTCTTGTGTCACCGTCTAATTTTGTAAGAACAACTCCTTCGTAATCTAATTTATCATGGAATACTTTGGCAGTGTTAACTGCATCCTGACCGGTCATAGCATCGACGATGAATAATATCTCGGAAGGATTCACGGCTTTTTTAATGTTCGAAACCTCATTCATCATTTCGTCATCAATCGCAAGCCTGCCAGCAGTATCTATTATCAATGTATCCTTTGCATTTTTTCTTGCATAGTCAATAGCTTTTTTAGATATACTAACTGCGTTCTTATCACCATCAACTGTAAACACAGGTATATCAACTTGCGAACCCAGTGTTATTAACTGTTTGATAGCTGCAGGTCTGTAAATATCGCACGCTCCTAAGACAGGATTCTTTCCTTTCTTTTTTAAGTGCTGAGCAAGTTTTGCAGCGAATGTTGTTTTACCACAACCCTGAAGACCAACAAGCAGTATGATGGAAGGAATCTCATTCGAGAAATTTATTTGCGAATTTTCGGAACCCATTAGTTTAATGAGTTCATCATGAATTATTTTGACAATTAACTGCCCCGGTGTAATGCTTGTTAAGACATGTTCGCCTAATGACTTTTCCTTTACGTCTTTTATAAAAGAACTTACGACCTTATAATTTACATCAGCGTCGAAGAATACACGTCTCATTTCTCTTAATGAATCATCGATATTCTTTTCCGTAATCTTACCTTGACCGCGTATTTTTTTTAAAACACCTTCGAGCTTATTTGTAAGGTCTTCAAACATATTATCAAAATGAAAAAATCCAAGTTAAGACTTGGAAATTACAAATATTAATAAATTTATTCAAGGAATATGATTGAGTGGAACCTCCTCAAAGAATGTTGGTCTAATTAGACTTATTTGTATGCTTCTTTCCTGTGAGCTATTCTTAAGATTAAGATTGTATTTTCAAGGATAGTATATATAATTCGGTAATCACCTATGCGATATTTTTTTAAACCTGAAAATTTACCTGACAAAGAGGGATGTTTATCTGTGCTTTTTGGTAATTCCTTTTCTATTTTATTTAATATCAGTTTAGCAGTCTTTTTGTCAATTCTTTTTAAATCCCTCTCCACAGAACTTTTAAAAGATATTTTATAATCCAAGTTTATTCCTTATTTCTTTAGTTGAAATAACTTTATCAGAAAAGTCTTGCAAACGGTCCAAAGCTATTTGCAAATCAGCACGTTCGAGAAGATATTGTTCGATAGCTTTTTGTATATGAAATGACTTGGGTCTTTCGGTTTCCTTTGATATTTCTTCAAGCATTAATATCAATTCTTCGGGTAATCTAACTGAGACTGATGAATTCATTTTGTTTTATTGTATTTCATTGTAGTACAAAGTATACAATGATTACGATAATTGCAAGGAAATTTTATGTTTTGATTTATTTATTATAGCTGTACCATCAATCAAACACACTTTCAAGTTTTTGATATTTCGTATGCACATTATCGATAGCGGTTTCGATCATATTGTTATCGTCTGATTGACAAGCTTCTATCAGTCCATTCGTAGCAGTTACCAGTTCATTCGCTGCGGTATTGAATTGTTCTATCTTAGGTTCTAATCTTTTTGTCGGTGTTGCTTCTGTAATTGCGACCGCTTTTTGCTGAAGGTCTTCGCTGACTGCTTTTATGTTATCGTAGTCTTTTTCAGGCAGATATTTATGATAAATTACATAGAGTACTTTGTGAAACTCATCAACTTCTTTGAGAACGGGTTTAATGATTCTTATCATCATCTCGAACTTTGAATGAAGGGTTTCAGCGGCATTTAATAATTGTTCATCATCATTTCCTTCGGCAGCGGTGTTATAGTCATCTACTGCTTTCTTGAGTTCGACAAGACCTTCTTTCCATTTTTCTTCTTTATCTCTTAATATTCCCGGTAATTGTGCATCATAGACTTTAGATGCCTGCTCATTTATTTCATTCACATAACTTCTCAATGCTTCGTAATCTTTGTTTGGATATGATTCATGCCAGATGAGATATATGACATCATGGAATTCCATTAATTCAGGCACACTGCTCGAAGTTTCATGAACCAATGAACTATCCTGTGCGAAGGAGAAACTATTAAGTGCGATAAATAAAAAAGCAAAAATAATTATTGATTTGTTTTTCATAGTTATAAGATTTTATTGATTAAAATAATTTTTTAAAATGAAATGAGTTAATCGTAATGAATTATTACACGCAAATTATTAAGAATGGAGGGTTTTAAATATGTAAATATTTTTCTATTGGCGGGATTAAATTTTATAACTTTAAAATATATTTTTAAAGTTTACTGTATATAGACGGTTAGTAAAGCAGAGTACGTATGTTTGTTTAGTTTATGTAAAAGTTTTTGCCACGAGGACACTAAAACACAAAGGTTCACAAAATGAATCACTTCTTTCGTGTCTTAGTGCCTTTTCACATAGTGACCACTTTGTGGGTGGCGAAGTGAAATTGTTTTATAAGAACCATCTTCCTCGTCTCAGAAATTACTTTACTAATTTTCAAACTTTAAGAGGGTTTTTACATTTCCTACTACGTAACCGTTTGTAGAGGAAGTGAAATGAACTCCTCTGAGGAAGGCTGTGGTAAGTCCTGCTCCTTCAACAGTCCAGGTAGTTCCTCCGTCTGTTGTGTGAAGGATGACTCCATCAGCTCCTACAGCCCATCCTAAATTAGCATTAAGGAAAAATACACTATAGAGAGATCTGTTTTGAGTGTCTGGATTTGTCTGAGGAGCCCAGGATGTTCCCCCGTCTGTAGTCTTGCCAATAATTCCCAAATCTCCCACAACCCATCCTTCCTGGTTATTGATAAAGTGTATATCATTGAAGGCTCCAGCTGGGGCTATTTGAGAAGTAAAGTTAGTACCGTTATAATAATATATACGGTTACCGCCGCATACCCATACATTATTAACAGTCGGTGCACTGATTCCACTGAAGGTAGATGAGCTTCCACTGTTTAAATTAGTAAGGGAAGATGTAATTTCCCATACATTTCCGCTATTTCCACTGGCATATCCGACTGGATTAGACGGAAGAGTGCCGGGAGGGAAGGAAATATCAAGGAGAGTGCCTATAGAGGCAAGAATGTTCCAGATAAGACCACCGTTGACCGTTTTATAAACCCATCCGCCCGCTCCGCCTGAGTAACCGTTACTTGCATCCAACATATGGATAGCAATGGTACCTCCCAGAGGGGTGGTCTGTGTAGAGAAGGTTACTGCTCCGTCAACAGTTCTATATATATTGCTGGTAGTAGTTGTAGTTATCCATCCTGTAGTATCATTTACGAAGAACACATCTGAAAAATCAGGAGTTCCGGGAATTGTTGCTGGATCAATTACTTGCCAGCCGGAGGTTTGGGGTGTAGGCGTAATTGTGGAATTATCTGTTGAGCACCCTGTAAGGAGAAGTAATACAGATGCAGCAAATAATAAAAGACTAAGTAATGCTTTTTTCATTTTTTTTTTTTTGTTTACTGATAAAATTAAATAATTATTTAAGTTCTTTCAATTTCTTTCCTGCTATTTCCGATTGAGCTATTTCAAGAGAACCATCTTCCTCGTCTCAGAAATTACTTTACTAATTTTCAAACTTTAAGAGGGTTTTTCCATTTCCGACTACATAACCGGTAGTAGTGGAAGTGAACTGAACTCCTCGAAGGAATGCAGTTGTAAGTCCTGCTCCTTCAACAGCCCAGGTAGTTCCTCCGTCTATTGTGTGGAGAATTACTCCAATAACTCCAACAGCCCATCCTTCATTAGAATTAAGGAAAAATACGCCATAGAGAGATCTGTTCTGAGTATCAGGATTTGTCTGAGTAATCCAGGAAGTTCCTCCATCTGTAGTATGTCCAATTAATCCCACATTGCCGACAACCCATCCTTCCTGGTTATTTATAAAGTGTATGTAATTAAAGGTTCCTCCCGGAGCTATTTGAGAAGTAAAGTTAGTGCCGTTATAATAATATATTCTATTACCGCCGCATACCCATACATTATTAACAGACGGTGCGCTGATCCCACTGAAGTTTGATGCACTTCCACTGTTTAAATTAGTGAGGGAAGATGTAATTTCCCATACCTGCCCGTTATTTCCACAGGCATATCCGACTGGATTAGACGGAAGAGTTCCGGCAGGGAAGGAAATATCACTGAGAGAGCCCATAGACGCAAGGAAATTCCAGTTAAGACCACCATCGGGAGTATTATAAACCCATCCGCCGTCTCCACCTGAGTAGCCGTTACTTGCATCCAGCATATGGATAGCTGTAGTACCTCCCAGAAGGGTAACTTGAGTGGAGAAGGATGCTGTTCCGTTAACAGTTTTGAATATATTACTGGTAGTTGTTGTAGTTATCCATCCTGTGGTATCATTTACGAAGAACACATCTGAAAAATCAGGTGTTCCGGGAATTGTTGCTGGATCAATTACTTGCCAGCCGGAGGTTTGGGGTGTAGGTGTAATTGTGGAATTATCTGTTGAGCACCCTGTAAGGAGAAGTAATACAGATGCAGCAAATAGTAACAGACTAATTAATGCTTTTTTCATTTTTTTTCTTTTGGTTTGCTGATAAAATTAAATAATTATTTAAGTTCTTTAAATTTCTTTCCTGCTATTTCCGATTGAGTTATTTCAAGAGAACCATCTTCCTCGTCTCAGAAATTACTTTACTAATTTTCAAACTTTAAGAGGGTTTTTCCATTTCCGACTACATAACCATTCGTAGAGGAAGTGAATTGAACTCCTCTAAGGGCTACGGTTGTAAGTCCCGCTCCTTCAATAGCCCAGGTAGTTCCTCTGTTTGTTGTGTGGAGGATTACACCTCCATTGCCCACAGCCCATCCATTATTTGAATCCAGGAAAAATACGCCTATGAGAGTTCTGTTCTGAGTATCAGGATTTGTCTGAGTAATCCAGGATGCTCCTCCATCTGTAGTATTGCCTATAATTCCTACATCTCCCACAACCCATCCTTCCTGGTTATTTATAAAGTGTATGTCATTAAAGGTTCCTCCTGGAGCTATTTGAGAAGTAAAGTTAGTGCCGTTATAATAATATATACGGTTACCGCCGCATACCCATACATTATTAACAGAGGGAGCGCTGATCCCACTGAAGTTTGATGCACTTCCACTGTTTAAATTAGTGAGGGAAGATGTAATTTCCCATACTCGCCCGG
>JADHVP010000138.1 GCA_016783945.1 Ignavibacteria bacterium | reverse complement strand
GAGATGAAAATAAAAATATCTACAGTGGAAATTTTGATCTCATTATTGACCTTGGAGGAGATGATGTTTATAATATTGAAAGCAATGATAATCTCTCGGATAATTTCAGTTGCATCATTGACCTTGCGGGAAATGATTATTATTATTCGAACGATAATTTTACGCTTGCTGGTTCGGTGTTTTCATCAGGTTTTATTTTTGACAAGGAAGGCGACGACACTTACAAGGGAGCTAACGTGACAATTGGATCTGTGATATGCGGAATTGGTTTATTGTATGACGAAAGTGGAAACGATTCTTATTACGCTAATTCATTCTCGATCGGTGCTGCAGCCTTCGGCGTAGGTTTACTCGTAGACAGAAATGGAAATGATATTTATTCTGCAAATACATACTCGCAAGGTTTTGGAATGACTGAAGGAGTAGGTGCAATAATCGATAACATCGGAAACGATTCTTATTTGATAAACTCATTATCTTTAGATATCGGAAGATATGAAGACCATTTTATTTCTATGTGTCAGGGTTATGGATTGGGAATGAGACCATACTATGCAGGTGGGATTGGCTTAATAATAGAAGGTGGAGGTAATGATATTTACAATTCGGATATCTTTGGTCAGGGAGGAGCTTATTGGTACTCACTCGGAGCAATTGTAGATAACTCAGGGCATGATAAATATAATTCTTATCAGTATGCACAGGGTTCAGGTATACACCTTGCAGTTGGACTTTTAAAAGATTTAGACGGATGGGATTTCTATTCCTCCAATGGCGTTTCACAAGGCTGTGGACATGACTATGCATTTGGACTCCTGTATGACGTTAAAGGAAACGATAATTATTCTGCTTATTCTCTTTCACAGGGTGCAGGCAATGCAAACGGTATCGGTATTTTAATCGATGAAAGCGGTAGAGACGGCTATCTGAATAAAGAACCGGGAAACACAAGAGGGTATGGCAATCCAAGACGTGAATATGGAAGTCTGGGTTTATTCCTTGATGCATCAGGAACCGACTTCTACTCTGTGGGTGAATTAGACAGTTTGTTAATAAACAGTTCGACATGGGGAGTTAGTTTAGACTACTATCTTGAAGAACTGCCTTCGCAGCAAAGCAGCAATGATTTTAAAGTCGAGCTCGACGCAGACGATGATTACGATCTTGAAGAATATTTCATTATGGCGAAAACATTAGAGCCAAGGTTTTCAAAATGGTCAGGTCTTGGAAAAGAAAAACTTATTGAAGACAGCATAGGAACCGCAAACTTGTTACTCACAAAATTAAACACCGAAGATCATCGTGAGACTTTCTTAATGAGGAATTTGATAGAGAAGATTACTTATGCGATCAGCACTACCTTTATCAAAAGACTAAATGAATATAAAACGAACAATGATATTCTTACTCCGGACGAGGTCAGTCTAATGGCATATTTATTCGGGATAACAAAAAATCCAATCGGAAAAGATGTCTTGCTCGAACTTACATATAATGATGACATTGGCGTGAGGTCATCCGCTCTGATTGCTTTAGGTAAAATGAATATTGACTCAACGGATGTTGAATTCATCAATAAAGTTTCACAAAGGTTAGTTGAAATGGCAAATGAACATTCGGATAAAAAGATATATAACAAAAATATCGCATTTGCCTTTAACAACTATACAGAAGAAAGCAACATACAAACTTTACTGAAACTTTTAGAAAATGATTTCTTCGGAGTGAGGTTTCTGGCAGCAGATGCATTAAAGATTTATAGAGATACATACATCAATTACCTCTATTCTGATGATCTAAAAGAATTACTATTCAATAACCAAACAGCATTCATTGCATTCCTTTATTCATTAGAAAATTTATCCAACGAAAATTTTAAAAGCATAATTGATATAATTCTAACATTCGAGCCATTGGATGATGCTGTTAAATACAATTTGATAAATCTTTTACAAAAGAAATCTACAACGTCACGTGATAATAATTTTACTATATGGACAAATGAATTAATTGATAACTTAAAAAATAATTTAAACATAAAAGTTAAATAATTTCAAAATTGTCATACAAACAATCATTATTCATTTTAAAAAATAAATCTGAAAAAATGAAAAGCACTCTTAAATATTTCTCTTATATTATTTTTATCACAACCGTAAGCCTATTGCTTTCCGGCTGTGTTGAATTCGAGCAAAAAACAGAATTGAATGAAGACGGCTCCGGTACGATGAACATTCATTACTGGACGAAGACATCCAACATCATAGGCGAAGAACTTGCTGGTTTCGGTTTCACAGAGGATAAAGTAAATGTTAATTACGCATCCTCGAATACAGAGGTCAGCGAAGTAAAGATAGAAAAGAATCTCGAAGATTCCACTACACATGTAAATTTAAATCTAAAATTTACTAACATTAATAAGATAACAGATGCTAAGGCATTTTCGAAAGTAAAAGCAACCTGGGAAAAGCATCAAGAAGGAATGCTCTTTCAGTACATTCTAATTAAAGACACATCCAATGCTAATAAATTCGGAATGAGTGATTACAAACTTCTTTTTGAGTTTGAATTTCCAAACGATATTGTGAGAACGAACGGAAGAATGGAAGACAACAAAGCTTACTGGGAAAAAACAATTGCTGACCTTAAGGAAAATGTAGAAATGACGGCAATCGTTAAAGAAGGCGGTAAAGGCTGTGGACTTTTTGGAGCTGAACTTCCTGTGATTTTGTTAACAGGATTAGTTTTAATGTCTTTCATAAAAAAGAGAATCTAATATTTTCGCGGTAAGAAGAATATACAAACCTTAATGAACATTTACATTTGAATTATGAAAAAGTTAACAAAACCAATCATACTAAAAACCAGAAGAACTTGTATTCGTCCATTTACATTGAAAGATTATAACTCATTTAAAGAAAGAATTGATAACTTACCTCCTTCTAAAAACAAGCATGACTTGGCTTCATTATTTCCAAAAGACACAAGTAAAAAGGGATTTCGAGAATTTATGAAAGGATCTTTAACGACAACGAAAAAAAAAGAATATATTGATTTAGCAATTTATAATAAAAAAACTGATGAATGGCTGGGATCAGTTTATTTATATCATATTCGCAAAGGAAGTTTTCAAAAAGCTAATATTGACTACTTTATTTTTAGTCCTTTCTGGAAAAAAGGTTATGGAAAAGAAGCTTGTAAAAAAGTCATCGATTACGCCTTTAACACTTTAAAGTTAAAAAGAATTGAAGCTACGATTATCAAAGACAACATACCGAGTATTAGACTTGCTATGTCCATAGGTATGTTACCCGAAGGGATACGCCGCAGCTTCTGTTATTATATGGGAAAAAAACGTGTAGATGTAAAAGTGTTTGCAATCGTCAAGTACTAGAATAAGAGAGAGATGCAGACTATTTTTTAAAATTAATGTAATATTATAGAGATAAATAAAAGAAGTAATCTTTCATCTCACATTTACAATCTGCACCGTATCTATACCAAGTTCTTTTTTAAGATAGTTATAAATTTGCTCTTCACCTTTTCGTCTATCGGATAATCTAACATTTCTATTCCATTGCACTATAAGTGTTGGAATCTTTCTGTACACAACAGAATCCTCCCTCGCCTCATATCGCTGGTTCATTTCTGAATATCCAATTTCAATCAATCCGGGATTAAAAGTCTTTATATCGATGAGAGCTTTACTGAGGTGAATTGAATCGAGTGAAAACTGTTCGATCTCCTTTTTCAAACTATCTAATTCTAAATTCTTCTCACCATTGCCATTCTCATCCCCCATTCCTTTCAAAATGTTTGATGTAATTTCCTGAGTAATGTCACTTTTTAAATCTGCTGATATGTCTACTTGTTTAACATAAAGCTTCATATTATCCAAATTATAATCGGGCATTAAGTTATTCAAACTATCTATCTTTGATGCAGATATTTTATCACCTATAACATAAACTTTTAATTCCTTCAACGTGTCCCCTCTTTCATTGATTCTCCAATCAATGACCTGGTTATTCCATGTGTTGATATTCTTATTAATAAAACTGTTCACCCTGTTCTTCATCTGTGCTTCAAGGATTATACTGTAAAAAATAAATATACTGGGAATTATAATAACGATGAGAAAAGCTATGACATATTTTTTTCTCTTCCGTTCTTTATCTTTATCGAGTGCAACTTTTAAAGGTAATCTTATAAATTTTACAACTGCGTATGAAGCTACACAAATAAAAACGGAGTTAATAAAAAATAAATAAAATGCACCAAAGAATACCGACCCGAGTCCTTTTGCCAATCCATAACCCGAAACACACAAAGGAGGCAACAAAGCAGTAGCGATCGCAACACCCGGAATTGCAGAGGTTATCTTCTTTCTTGAGTTTGCAATTATACCCGCCGTTCCTCCAAAAAGAGCAACCCCCACATCTAAAATTGTAGGTTTAACCCGTGCAAGTATTTCAGGAGTTGGCAGACCGAGAGGTGTCAGTAAAAAATATATTGTACTTACCAGGAAACTGATAATAACTGCAAACGTAAATTCTCTTATTGAAATTAAAATAGTATCTTCATCATTTATACCGGCAGAGATACCTATCCCAAGTATCGGGTACATGAGCGGAGATATAAGCATTGCTCCAATTATTACCGCCGAAGAATTGATGTCAAGCCCAATACATGCAAGTATCGTTGAGCATAATAAAAACCAGATATTAGGACCCCTCAGGTAAACCGTTTCCTTTGCTTCAATGAAAAAACCTTCGGTATCCGTTCCTTCTCTAATATTAACAAAGCCTTTTATAATAGCTACAACCCGAAGATAAATCATCTTGTAGTTCAAAGGCATCTTGCCCTGATTTTTTACTGTACCTTTCTGATTATTATTTTGATTTGAATCCTGAGAATCTTTATTCAAGAGGTATTAAAAGTTTTAATTGAATTTACGAATTGTACTGTAAAGTGAAAAGTTATTTATTTCGTTTACAAATCGTAGATGAACCAATCTTTAAAATCTTACTTAGGCGGTGAGTAGTCAAGAATAATTAGAACCTAAATTGTTTGTTGAAGGATAAAACCAACAACTGGAAAAACATCTGACACAATATTAAATAATTTCGTCCGCTACGATATATCGGAATCTTCGACTTCGCGGTAAAAAAGTCAAATAGTCAAATAAATCAATTAATCCCTGACGCAACGAACAGATTTCCCACTCCTCTTATAGCTGTCGTTGCGGAACAAAGCTGCATACTCGTAACTCAGAGACCGGACCCAAGCGTTGGTGAGATTAAACTCCGAA
>JADHVP010000137.1 GCA_016783945.1 Ignavibacteria bacterium | reverse complement strand
AACAGGGTTCTGCCACTCCCGGTGTATAAGCAAGTGAGAGATCCCTTTGTGTTTGACAAGGTTTTGATGCAATAACTTCAATCTTACCGTGACGACCTTCCTCATGGTATTTGAGAGCATCTTCTTTTCGTATCATTAGCTTGTTCCTTTACATTTAATTAATAATGTTAATTTAAATCGATTATTTTAAAATATGGTTTAACTTTTTTTCTTCTTAAAATATTTTTTAATCTTTTTCTCTATAACTGTTTCTTTTTCCTCAACTGATAAAATATTATAACTCATCAATATTGCTATAGGTCTGGTTTGCTCAAAATTCATTAAAACAATTTTTATCATACTCATAATAGGTATCGATAAAATCATACCTACAATTCCCCAAACATATCCCCAAAATAACAGTGAAAGAATAATTACTATAGGACTTAAGTCTAATTTATCACCCAGAACTTTTGGTTCTATTAAATTCCCTTTAATATTTTGGATCACTATTAATACTACTAACATAATTGTGGGAATCAGGAAATTATCAAATTGCAAATACATCGTTATACTTGTTAATGCAGTTATTACAAGAGCTCCAATATAAGGTACATAATCTGCAATAAAAAATAAAAAAGCCCAAATAAAATAAAACTCAACATCAAACATCCACAGAATAATCCCAATAACAACTGCTTGAGATAAATTCAATATTGTCTTTCCTACTAAATAACTTCGTACTTCTGAAAATATATCAGTTAATGTATTGGTAATTTTTTTAGCTTTTTCTACCGAAAATGCTCTTAGTACTCTACTTCTCAAACTACCTATTTCTGATAATAGAAATATTATATATACTAAAATTAATATAAAGTTACTGAAGATACCAACAATGCTCGAAAAGACATTTGTAAGTGTAGCCGTTACTGATCCTTCTAATAAAAGGTTTTTGAGTTTTAGTGATTCCTTAAAACTCCGAATATCATCGGGAGATAAATTTAACAGTGTGACAAACGAAATATACAGGTTGTGGAACCTTGCTTCGTACTTTGGATATTCACTATTAAATGAATTAATACCAGCAAAGACAAAAACACTTGTTATATTTGATAGTATAAGAATGGTTATAATAATGATCGTTATAGCTATAAATCCCGGTACTTTTTTCCCTTTCATCCATTTATAGAATGGATGGAAGAGCATTGAGATGATCACTGCCAGGACAAAAGGAAGTAGTATAGATTGCAGCTCCTTTAATATGAATAAGGTAAATCCAACTAAAAACAATGAAGCAATAATAACCAACAACCTATAATTCCTTGATTCGGGCATCCTTAATTACAATTAAAAATTTTCTTATACTCAATCGGGTCTTCTATTCCTGCTAATTTAAAACCACGAAGCCTAAACGCACAACTATCACATTCCCCACAAGCGACTTCATTATCTTTGTAACACGACCATGTAAGATGAAGTGGAGATCTTAATTTTATTGATTGCAATACAATATCTTTTTTTGATAAATTAATTAGCGGTCTTTCTATTTTTATTTTCGTTTCGGGTTTAGTTCCTATTGAGACCATCTTCTCGAATGCTTCAAAAAAAACTTTCCTGCAATCAGGATAACCGCTTGAATCTTCTTCGACTGCTCCAATAAAAATGCTTTCTGCTTGGATAACTTCAGCCCAGCTTACAGCAATGGATAAAATATTAGCATTTCTGAAAGGGACATAACTTGTTGGAATCTCTTGTGAATCCAAATCAGGTTTCGAAACATCAATATCCCAATCTGTCAGCGATGAACCGCCTATGTTTTTTAAAAAACTTACATCAGCGACTATTCTCTTTTTAACAGCATAATAATTTGCGATATCATTAAATGCTTTTAGTTCTCTTTTTTCCGTACGTTGTCCGTAATTTATATGTAAAAATGCAGGTTCAAACTTTTGAATAGCATAAGCTGCTGTCAAAGCACTATCCATTCCACCACTTACGAGCACAACAGCGGTTTTCTTATTAGATGGCATTTGTAAAACTTATCATATTATCTGAAAACAAACAGTCAAAACTTAATATCTCCAAGTTCCTTAGCTTACCACAAATATTTAAATTCACGAGCCTTTTTCTCAAGCTCATCTCTGAACTCTGGATGTGAAATCTTTATCATTTCTTTTACTCTTTCTCTCACTGTTTTTCCGAATAAATCTGCTATACCATACTCAGTAATAAAATATTGTACGTCTCCTCTTGTTGTGGTTACACCAGCACCCTGTGCAAGATATGGTACTATTCTTGATATTGTCCCATTTTTCGCTGTTGAAGGAAATGCAATTATTGGTTTTCCATTTTTGCTTCTTGCAGCACCCCTAACAAAATCAACCTGTCCACCGAATCCTGAATAATTCCTGTGACCTATCGAATCTGCGCAAACCTGACCTGTGAAATCGACCTGTATCGCAGAATTAATTGATATCATATTATCATTCCTTGCAATATTAAAAGGATCGTTAACAAATTTCGTCGGTCTGAATTCAATCAAAGGATTGTTGTCGATGTAATCAAATAGTTCCTTTGTAGCAATTACAAACGAAGCTACGACTTTGTTTGGCATAAAAGTCTTCTTTTCACCGTTTACAACACCAAGTTCTATCAACTCTATTAAACCGTCAGAAAACATCTCGGTGTGTATACCAAGGTTTTTCTTTTCTTTTAAATAAGGAAGCACCGCATCAGGTATTGCACCGATTCCCATTTGCAATGTATAATTGTCTTCAATCAATGAAGCAATGTGTCCACCAATTTTTTGATATATTTTTTTTTCTTCTTCGGGAATGTTCTTATCAACCATCGGAATTTCCATAAGTGGATGGTCGGTTTCAACAATAAAATCAATCTTACTTATATGAATAAAATTATCTCCAAGAACTCTCGGCATTTGATGATTTATCTGTGCAATAATAATTTTTGCATGCTCTGCAGCTGTTTTAGAACATTCATTGCTTACACCGTATGAACAATATCCATGCTCATCCGGCGGGGAAAGCTGCAGGAAACACACATCTATTGGCAGCCTGTATGACTCGATTAATAAAGATATCTCGGATAAAAAGACAGGAGTAAAATCAGCTCTGCCTTCATTAACTGCTTTACGAACACTACCGCTTGTGAATAATGCATTCAATAAAAAGTGACCTTGCATTTTCGGTTCTATATATCGGGCTTCGTGAAAAGTCGTTATATGTACGATTTCAACATTCTCTAACTCTTCATACCTATCGCATAAAGCATTTACTAATAATTCGGGGAAACAACTATTTGCATGAAACCAAACTCTGTCTCCTGATTTTATAACTCTCACTGCAATATCTGGAGCTACCACTTTGTGTCTGTATTTCGATAAAGGCATTTTATTATAACGTATTTTAATTAAATCTAAACATAATTTATTATTGAAAAATGGAACTATATTCAAAATACTACAATTGTTATTTATTATAAATCTAAAAAGAAAGGAATAGCTTATGTTTAAAAAACTCATTTGTAATTTTATTATTTCTATTTCACTCATTATTTTTTCATTTATAACATCTTATGCTGCCGACGATACAAATGGTTATAATATTGGTGATATTGTAGAAGACTTCACAATATACAACTATGATGGAAGTATTTATACATTAAGTAATAACGAAGGACCTGCAACAATAATTATGTTCTGGTCAACACAATGCCCATTCGTCCAGCCTTATACACAAAGAATCTCGAATTTAACAAATGAGTTCATCAATCAAGGAATAGTATTCTGGGCAGTAAATTCTAACAATACTGAAGATGTTGGTGAAGTACAGTCACATGCGCAGGAAAAAGGATACCCTTTCCCGATGCTTAAAGATTTAAACAATGTTGTTGCGGATCAATTCGGTGCTGAAAGAACCCCGGAGATATTTGTAATCAATAACAGCAACATGAAATTGCTTTATCACGGTAGAATTGATAATGATAAAAACGAAGATAAAGTCACTTCAGAAGATTTAAAAAACGCTTTAAACGAATTCCTTGCCGGAAAGGAAATTACTGTTACAGAAACCAAAGCGTTTGGCTGCACAATAAAAAGAGTTGACTAATTTTTTATTATAACATTAAAACTAAACACATTATTATATTTATGAAAAAGATTATAACGCTATTTATCTTTCTTTTAATTGTATCGACAATTAAAACTTCATTCTCTCAGGTTTTATTACCTGCTGACATGAACACTTTAGACAGTTTAAAAGAAGTTAACAAAGGTAAAGTAATACTTATTAACTTTTGGGCACACTGGTGTAAACCGTGCAAAGAAGAGTTTCCTGATCTCGTGAAAATACATACTGATTTTCAGAATGAGAATTTCAGTTTAATCTTTGTATCTCTTGATTTCGACGAAGCATTAGAAAATAACACAATCCCTTTTCTGAAAGAGCAGGGAGTAGATTTTACTACTTACTACAACAATTTTGAAAAAGACGAGGAATTAATTCTCTATATAGATAAGAATTGGAATGGAGGAATTCCGGGTACGTTCATTTTCGATAAAGAAGGTGAGTTATCTGCCAGCTTGGTCGGTTTACAAAACTATGCTACTTTCGAAAAAGAGATCAACAAACAATTAAACAAATAAATACAAGGCTCCTTAAGGTAGCGTCATTGTAAGACTTACTGATATTGTACCGGGACCAGTCGTTGATACCGTATCTAATACAGAACCATTCGTTAAGATACCGACTTTTAGATACCTCACGACTGTATCCGTTGCTTGAGCTGATATAGACACTGTATCTCCGTAAACCCCTTTTCGAGTCCAACGATATGTCCAGTTAGGTATAACATTTGTAACCGTTACCATATTTCCATCAGCAGCCCGGTATTGTATGGTAATACTATCAGCTGTTCCTTCAACGATATAATCAACATCATAATTTATTAAAATTCCCGTCGAAGAATCTGAATCACATGCAAGATAAAGCATACAGATAAATAGAAGATAGAGAATACTATATTTCATATATTAAGTTGTTCAATAATTTAACTTCAATACTTCAAAATAACATTTTAATTCAATAATTTCTTGTAACAACGTTAGATTAAAATAAATCCCTTTATCTCGTTCCAACGTATTATGTTGGAATGTATAAAGAACGCTTTGCGTTCATCATTCCTAAAACATCTAAAATCAACATTCGCCTGCCCTGTAGCTTTAGCGTACAGGGTTAATCGATGTTCATAATTCTCATTACAGCACTTCGTGAAACTCTTTGTACCTTAGTGTCTTCGTGGCAGAATCATTCATCATTCAAAATTCAACATTCAAAATTCAACATTCAAAATT
>JADHVP010000043.1 GCA_016783945.1 Ignavibacteria bacterium | reverse complement strand
TTATATCTATTTCATCAACAACCCACCAAAGATATCGATGCATCGTATCGTACAGATTTCTGAAAAATAGTTATCTCTATTTTATAAGCAACATCCTCTTCACATCTGAAAACTCATCCGTAACCAATTTGTAAAAATATACACCACTCGGATAATCGCTCCCATCCCCCGAAGGGGCAGGCCAATCCACCTCATAGCTTCCCGCTTTAAGTTTTTCATTTACAAGTGTAGTAATTTCTTTTCCGAGAATGTTGTATATAATTAATTTCGTGTTTGATGATTGCTTTAAATCAAATTTTATCTTTGTTGTTGGATTAAAGGGATTTGGATAGTTCTGATAAAGTGAAAATCCTTCGGGAATTTCGCTGCTTATCCGGTTTACAAAAACACCCCCATTTGTAGTCCTGAGAATTGTGCCTGATGTACCGACAACTGTTATATTGTATATATCAGAGTAGTAGACTCCACCAATAATGTTTGTTGTTCCACTTATTTGTTGGATCCAATTTGTACCACCGTTTGTAGTCCTGAGAATGGTACCTGATGTACCAACAACTGTCCCAGTATTTACATCGGAGAGATAGACACCCAACAAATCGTTTGTTATGCCACTTATTTGTGGAGTCCAATTTGTACCACCATTTGTGGTCCTGAGAATTGTACCTGATGAACCAACAACAGTCCCAGTGTTTGCATCCATAAAGGAAACATCATAAAAATCATAATTTGAACCAATTGATTGTAAAATCCAGTTTGTACCACCGTTTGTGGTTCGAAGAATCGTACCTGATTTACCTACAACCATGGCAGTATTTACATCTATAATAGAAATGCTACATAAAAACCTTGCTGTTCCACTTGTCTGAGTATTCCAGTTCGTACCACCGTTTGTGGTTCGAAGAATTGTACCATTCATACCAATAACGGTCCCTGTATTTGCATCGGTAAAAGAGATATCCGATAAGGTATATACTGTCCCACTTGTTTGTAGCATCCAGTTTGTACCACCATTTGTTGTTCGAAAGATAGTGCCTCCCTGACCAACAACTATTCCGGTATTCATCTCTGTAAATGAAACGCCATAAAAATTATAAATTGAACCACTTGATTGTAATATCCAGATTGTACCGCCGTTTGTGGTTTTAAGCATTGTACCATCATCACCAACAGCCGTTCCAGTGTTTGCATCGATAAAGGAGACAGCCGTTAAAGAGTATGTTGTATTACTTGTTTGCGAAGTCCAGATTGTACCACCGTTTGTGGTTCGAAGAACTTTACCGTATTGACCAACAGCAGTCCCGGTATTTACATCGGTAAAGGAAACACCATTTAAAGAACATGTTATTCCACTCGATTGTGAAATCCAGTTTGTACCACCGTTTGTGGTTCTAAAAATTATGCCATACTCACCAACAGCAGTCCCATTGTTTGCATCGGTAAAGGAAACATCATAAAAATCATAATTTGAACCAATTGATTGTAAAATCCAGTTCGTACCACCGTTCGTGGTTCGAAGAACTTTACCGTATTGACCAACAGCAGTCCCGGTATTTGCATCGGTAAAGGAGACAGCTGTTAAAGAGTATGTTGTATTACTTGTTTGCGAAGTCCAGATTGTACCACCGTTTGTGGTTCGAAGAACTTTACCGTATTGACCAACAGCAGTCCCGGTATTTGCATCGGTAAAGGAAACACCATTTAAAGAACTTGTTATTCCACTCGATTGTGAAATCCAGTTTACTCCTCCATTTGTAGTTCTGAGGATCATACCGTTAATACCAACTGCTGTCCCGGTATTTTCATTTGTAAAGATGATATCTGTAAGTAGATTTATTGTTCCGCTTTTTTGTATATTCCAGTTAATTCCACCGTTTGTGGTCTTGAGGATTGTACCAAAATCACCAATAGCCCAACCTGTTGTTGTATTGACAAATTTTACAGAAAATAAATTATGACCCTGTGGCAAAGGATTTTGCCAGAACCAACCGGTCTGCGAATAAACCTCTGTTAAAGTCAGAAAGAAAAGTACAAACGAAATAAATAAAATTGTTTTTTTCAATTTATCTCCTTTAATAATTAGGATTAATTAAACACTTTTATATTCTGTTCTTAAAATTTTCATCGAACCCGATTGTAGCAGAAATTTTCATACTAAATCCTTTCAATATTGTGTCAAAAAAAAGCGGACATAATAATAATACTATACTTAGTACTAATATCAAGTCCGCACTGGATTTCCTAAGTTTCTTGTAACTTAAACTTAGGAAAAGAACTTAATAAAGTTCTCTAAATTTGTATATACAAATTTTTTCTATTTGCATAATATAAATTAATTATTTCTTTTTCAACTAAATAATTTAGTTATTTATTAACAGAGTCCCGCTGGTAACTTTGATGTAATGTTAGGCATAACACGCAAAGGTTCATACCGCGCGCGGCTCCGAAGGAGTCCCTATGGGAGAAGTCAACTCATGTCAGGATAGCACTGCAAATGAAACCAAATAAAAAAAGTCTCAACAAAATTAATTGCTGAGACTTTGTATAATCTCTATGGTCTACAAATTTAATATATTATTACCACTCACTCGAATTCATAATGTATTCATCTATAGCTTTAGCAGCCACACGTCCGGCACCCATCGCAAGGATTACAATTACACCGCCTGTAACGATATCTCTACCAGCGAATCTCCAATATACATCATGTAGTCAACACCATCTGTTTTATATTTATCGAAGTAGTGCGGAAACATTTCCTGAGCTTCCACCTGCTCGTGTTCGAGGTAATTGCCGATATAATCATTCAGCTTTGTGACACTATCTTCATACTTCTTCCTGCGTTTATAGATGAATCCAAGCTCATCACTAATAGCTTTCTGATATTTCTTTATTGATTCCTCTACATCGGAATGATAATCTTTTATATGTTTGAATAATGGCTCAATCTGATTTTTCAGAAAGTTCAAAATTCCAAGCTCATCACCGGAACCAAGACCAAAATAAATGGATTCTATCTGTTTTCCGATTCTAAAAGATAATTCATCGAGTGCATGAAGATTCCTATGTGTCTTTGCAACATGAATTATTTCATTAGCGATGTTTAAATTTTCAATAAGGTCTTCTTTAATAGCTTCATTCCTTTGAACAGATGAATTCCTGATATCAGATAAACCATATAGAGGATACACGTCTTTGAAAATTATCTCCTCCATCTCAGCTAAGGAACCTTCATTTTCTTTCTGAATAAAATCTAAAGCGGCATTCCGAAACCTCCATTCAACAGAAGGATGAATAGCAGTGCATTCTTCTTTAATAATCGCCTGAACCTTATTATTTAATTCTTCCATACCTCTCGATACTGTCATTGCAAACAAGGGAAGTACTTCTTTGAGTTTCAGAGTGTTGGTTGCTGTAATTTCAACAGGAGTTGGAGAACCAATTTCTAAAATGCCGATTATTTTATCCCCTGAAATTAATGGAGCCAACAAAACATTCCTTATTCCTTGTTTAAGAATTTCATCTTCTATGAGAGTACGATCCGGATACTCTTTCAGATCATCAATGATGACTAGATTCCTGGTATCGAAAGCATGTTGATAAATAGATCCTTTAATATCATTGCATTGATTTTTGCAAACATCACTAAGTATAAAACTGTTCCCGAATTTCTTTCCGTATTTCAGTAGAAGATTTGTATGCCCTGGAACTTCTGTAAAACCAAAAACCAGTTCCGGACTTTTTAATAATGATCTTATCTTATGCTGCAATCTTTGAATTCCTTCTTCTGTCATTAAAGTATCTTTTTCCAATAGATCGTTTTTAATAGAAGAAACAATTTCCTGGTCTGTTACGTTGATTGCATTAATTACCAAGAATCCTTTGAACTCGAAATTTTCCGGCGGAATTAACTCTTTCAGGAGTCTTACATTCAGTATGTTCGTTTGAACCAGTTTTTTCTCTTCTTCTGACAATTTCTTTAACTTCCCAAGATTCCTTATGTCAACAAATTCCGCTGCATGGTTAAGTTTATAATACCGCTCTAATCCTGTATCAGGATCTGCGAAATTTACGATCATAGGAAAATCTAATGAAATATGGACATCATAAAATTTATGTAATATACGAACATAAGCACTAATTATTTTTCCAAGACAATACGTTCGTAAATCAATATTTAATTTGTTAATAAATAATTCGTCTTTCATATTTATGAGTCTTTCGAATTCTGGAGAAGAAAAAAATACGTCTGTAGAATACGGAATAGCAGCAGCGTAAGCTTGTTTCTCATAAAATGCTACCGGAAACACCATTGACATTAAACCATGTATAAGTGCAGAATGCTTTTGTAAAACAGACAGATCTTCAATCGCTCCTGTCAACTCGGGTGCTCTCTTGAGTCCTGTTTTTATTTTCTCTGTCATTTGTTTCTCAACATGTCTCAGGTCTTTTGGGTACTTATTCATAAAATCAAATAGCAATTCAAAACTAAGAGTTCTTTTAAAAGGAAATTTTAAATCTTCATCTCCTAATGATTCAATATTCGCAGCGAGTACTGGATTTATATGTCTTGTTTGTTTCATTTTATAGACTCTTTTTTTAATTATACAAATTTAGAATAATGAAATTTGTAAGTTAAGTGGGTGTGAGAAATATTGTATTTATATTTTGTTTGAAGTATAATTGTAATATTATTAAAATAAAATAAACATTATATTTGTTATCTTGAAACCTGACCAAAGATAATAACGTAATCTCAACTAAAAATAATCGAATTGTATCTTTTTTTATTCTTATTAATTTTTGAAATAATATAACATTCAAACAAATCTTTTTTAGTCATTTTAATTCAATATTTTTTATAAATCAAAAAACAAGACAATGAATAAAAAAATTATTTTTTTTGTTTTAGCTTTTTTATTTCTTTTCAGTTATAGGGGTTTTTCCCAAACTGCAGATGAGGTAATTGAGAATTATATCAATGCAACCGGTGGATTAGATGTTATTACCGCAGTTCAATCATATGAAATGAAGGGTAATATAAAAATGGGAAATATGGATATACCGTTTACAATATACTTGAAAAGACCTATGAAAGCATTACTTGAAGTTATCTTTCAAGGAATGACAGTGAAACAAGCATATGATGGTACGATAGCATGGACGATTAATCCATTTATGGGAGCAAAAGATCCAGAAAAAATGGATGAGGGTGAGACAAAACGCTTGAAAAAAATGGCAGATATAGATGGTGCTCTCGTAAATTACAAAGAGAAAGGCAGCACTGTTGAACTAATCGGGAAAGAAGATTTTGAAGGTTCAGAAGTCTATAATATAAAACTTATTGATAAGGATAGAGATCAAACAAATTATTATATCGACGCTGAATCATATTTAACATTGAAAGAAGTATCTAAAACTAAATTCAAAGAAAAAGAAATTAATTCTGAAACCTTGTGCAGTGATTACCGTGATGTTAATGGAGTCAAAATACCTTTTATGATAGAAATTGATTCAGAAGCAAATCCAATGGGAATCCAAACCATTCTCTTTGACCAGGTAAAGCAAAACGTTACCATCGATGATAACATTTTTGTAATGCCAAAAGATGATGACAATGATGATGATAACGATGATGACAACAACGACGATGACAATGACGATGATGATAGTGACAACGATGATTAATTTGGTAAACATTAAATAATATTTTTATCTGTTTTTGAAGCAATCCTATTGTTTCTTTATTCGTATTTAGGATTGCTTCTTTTTAATTCGTCTTCTTTAATAAAACATTACTAAATTTCCCACTGCTATGTCTGTTAAACAAATATTTTCAGTATTAATTATACTCGTAACAGTTCTGAATCCTGCAATAGCTCAGGATGATGCTCGAATAACGCCAGGCACATTTGGCTCGATCGAAGCACGACAAATAGGACCAGCTGTTATGAGCGGTAGAATAACTGCAATAGATGCTATAAATGACAATCCAAGAATTATTTATGTCGGTACAGCAAGTGGTGGTATATGGAAATCAATCACAGGCGGGACACTTTTTAAACCGATTTTCGATAAGCACACACAATCAATCGGTGCTTTAACAATCGACCAAAATAACCCCGGAACAATTTGGGTGGGAACAGGTGAATCCAATATGAGAAACACCGTTTCTGTTGGAACAGGTCTTTATAAATCAGAAGACGAAGGCAGCACCTGGAAAAAGATAGGACTCGATAGTACAGAACATATAAGTAAGATTGTTATACATCCTCAAAATGGAAACATTGTATACGTAGCAGCACCGGGTCCACTCTGGAGTGACAGTAAGCACAGAGGACTATATAAAACTTATAATAGCGGTCTGACGTGGGAAAAGATTCTTTACGTTGACGAGACTACAGGTTGTGCCGATATTATCATAGACCCTCGAAATCCTGACATTGTATATGCTTCGATGTGGCAGTTCAGAAGGACACCTTATTCTTTTTCTTCGGGTGGTCCGGGAAGCAGTCTTTTAAAGAGTTATGATGGAGGGCAAACATGGGAAAGAATCGACCGGTCATTCACTAACGGTGATATTGGAAGAATCTGTCTTGCACTTGCACCCAGCGCTCCCGATAACATTTATGCCATCGTAGAATCTAAAACTACCGGTTTATACAGATCGACTGATGCCGGGAATACATGGAAAAGAAAAAGTGCAACAAACAATGTTACATTCCGACCGTTTTATTTTAGCTTGATAATGGTAGACCCAACCGATTCTAACAGGATTTATAGACCTGGCTTGACTTTATCATACAGCAACGACGGAGGAGAATCATTTACTGATGCTTCATATGAAGGCGGATGGGTGCATGTCGACCATCACGCACTGTGGATAAATCCGAACAATCCACAGCATTTGATATTAGGAACAGATGGAGGAGCCTATCTCTCATTTGACAGAGGAAATAACTGGCTGTTTCTAAAAAATCTTCCCGTATCACAATTTTATCATGTAGATTATGACCTCGAACAGCCTTATAATGTTTATGGAGGTTTGCAGGATAACGGCTCATGGAAAGGTCCTTCGAACAGTCCGGGCGGAATAAAGAACAGAGACTGGACATCGATAGGTTTCGGTGATGGATTCTGGGTACATCCCGACCTTACGGATAATAATATTGTTTACTGGCAGTACCAGGGTGGGAATTTATACAGGAAGAATCTCAAAACGAATGTGAGTAAAGAAATAAAACCTTATCCGGGTATCAATGACCCTGAACTTCGTTTCAATTGGGATACACCTATGATTCCAAGCCGTACAAACCCGAATGTTTTTTATACAGGTTCGCAATTCCTTTACAAAACAACAAACAAAGGAGACAGCTGGGTGAAACTTTCACCGGATTTAACTACGAACGATCCGCTAAAACAAAAGCAGTATGAATCGGGTGGAATAACAATAGATAACACCTCGGCGGAAAATCATTGCACTATTTTTGCAATTTGTGAGTCCTCTCTCGATGAAGAATTAATCTGGGCAGGAACTGATGACGGAAATGTTCAGGTAACAGAAAATGGAGGAGATGACTGGAAAAATATTGTTAAAAATATTCCAGACCTTCCGCCGACTACATGGTGCAGTAGTATAGAAGCGAGTAACTTTGACAGGAAAACAGCTTATGTTACTTTTGACGGACACAGAACCGGTGATATGAACGTTTATGTTTACAAAACTACAGATCTGGGAAAAACATGGCGTTCTTTAGCGACTACGGATGTTCATGGATACGCATGGAAAATTAAAGAAGACCTGGTAAATAGGAATTTACTTTTCCTCGGAACCGAGTTCGGACTTTTCATAAGCATAGATGGCGGTTATAAATGGGCTCAGTTTAAAGAGAACTGTCCTAACGTTAGTGTCATGGATATTGTTATTCATCCTCAAACACATGACCTCATTTTTGCCACGCATGGAAGAGGTATTTTTATAATCGACGACCTGACTGCCTTGAGAAATCTTAATTATAAATTGATAAATTCCGACGTTGCTCTTTTACCAACCAGACCGGCTTATGTAAGTTCATTTGGGTCGAGCGGTTATCCTGTCAATGCAGGTGAATTTGTCAGCCAGAATCCGCCTAACGGAGCAGTTATAACATATTATTTGAAAAAGAGATTAGTAACAGGAAAGCTTGAGATAGAAATTTACGATAATGAGAACAATTTAATAAGCAAAATTCCCGGTACAAAGAGAATTGGAATAAACAGAGTCGTATGGGACCTGAGATTAAAACCCCCGAGAGTAGCAACCGGCTCAAAATTCGAGTACAGCGGGTTTGTCGGTCCGTATGTAGCAGATGGTATTTATAATATTAAATTGGTCATGGGGGAGAAAACTTTATCGGGAAAAATAGAAATTATTCCTAATCCTTATGAAGCGTATACAAAAGAAGATAAAGATATACATCACAGCACAGTTATGAAATTATACAGGATGCAGGAAGAGCTTGCCTTTATAAACGCACAGGTTATGAAAGCGTATGATGATACGGAAAAAAGAAAAGATGATGTGAAAGAAGAGAATGATCTTAAAGCATCTCTTAACAGCTTCGCAGATAAACTTAAAAACTTCCGTGCTACACTTGTGGCAACGAGTGAAGTAAAGGGAATCGTAAGCGAAATACAATTAAGAGAAAGAATAGGAAGTGTATACGTTAGTATATCTTCATATCCGGGCAGACCTACGGACTCGCAGATTGAGAGAACTAAAGGGCTTGAAAAGGAAATGAAAGAAACAAAGAAAAAGAAAAAGGAACTCCTTACAAAAGAGCTGAAAAGTATAAACGAAAGATTGAAAAAAGTTGGTATGACTGAGGTTACTTTATTAACGAAAGAGGAGTTTGAGGAGGAGGATTAGAGGAGGTGTTAATCAACAGCCGGGAAATTACCTCTCGAAACCAATCATTCAGAGTCCACTTAGCTTGTTCGCTGCATGCAAGGGAGACTATTCAATACATACAAGTTTATTATTAACTTCTTGAGGGCTTCTTTTTATCAGATTTGAAACATCACTTTGCGGTAAACCTGAGCATAATGAAAGACGAATAATTATGTATAACAAATACAATCTTATTATAATAATTAAAACGATCTTAGAGTCTTAATTACAGAATGAATATTTTTGGGACGATTTTTTGGTGTTTTATCTAACATACTATACGTAAAATTTTTCAATTTTTCAGAAATATTACTTGTTCTGATTTTAGGAATATGATTTTTAACCGCTTCTATTAGTGTGATATCATTCGTGATTTCTGGAAATAACTTACAACCTTCAATTAAAGAATACGCAATTCCTCCAACACCATACACGTCTACACGATCAAAATCAATTTGCTTAAAACCAAATAAATATTCAGGAGCAGCATAACGTCGTGTACCAAGAAATTCATGTGAGTCTGTAAGTTCATCTCCAATAACCTTTATAACGCCAAAATCCAATACAATTGGGGTATTATCAAAAGCTCGAATCATAATATTATCAGGTTTAATATCTCGGTGGAAAATTCCTTTTTCATGTAAGGAAATAATTCCATTGCAAATTTCAATAAGTATGAAAATTATATTATTCTCAGATAATGGATGATTTAATTTCAACCAATCAGTAAGAGTTTGACCATCAATAACTTCCATTATAATATAGATCCTGAGGCTATCTCCAATTCTAATGTTTCCACGATCATATACTCTTACTAGATTCTTATGGCGGATTGACCGCATTATAGAAACCTCACGATCAATTCGCAGTAGCTGTTCATAGAACTTTTCAAAAATCCAAGATTTATATATTTTAAGAGCAGCTTTTTCTGGTAAACTATGAAGTTTTTTATTAAATACAGCTTCAGATAAAAAAACATCAGAAGAAGCTCCACCACCTATTCGTTTACGTAATAGGTAATCGTTAATCTGCAAACCAATTAAATTCTTCCATTGAAATGTACTATATGATGCATTCGGATCATATCCAACTTCAATATTATCTGAATCTAAATCAACATCAACAAAGCATTCAGTTTTTTTAGTATTATGATTAAAAGTCATCCATGTAGCACCTTTTGAAAAAGTATCTAGAGCTACTTCAGCTATGAATAATAATATTTTTTCCATAACGTTGTATTTTATCCAATTTAAACGGATACATGATTCTTTACCAGATAACACAAGTTCCTCATTAACTGTGTTATAAATTAGAGAATTATAATGTGAAGTTTTTGAACTATTATAAGTTGAAAAGAATTCTTTTATATTTAATTTTTTATTCAAACAAATGCGAATTGAATTATTATAAAACAAAATTGTTCCTTTTATAGGTTTTGGTACAATTTCAGCTAATATGGTACTAATAAATTTACTTAAATATAATAGAGTTACATTATCATTTATACCTAACATATCTATTGTACATTTTATAGGTACTTTTATAATTGAAGACAAGGATTCTAATTTTTTAATATCAGATTCAGTTGCCTTCCGTATTGATACTTGCATTGACTTTTTGCATACATCACATGAAGTAGTATAAGTGGCCTCATCTGCTGCATCACTAACAAAGGGCACTCTGTGAGATCTACCGTGTTCAGCACAAAGCATATGTGCGTATAATTCTCCAGGCTCATAAAAAATATTAAATTGAGAACGATGACAAGGGCAATGAACTTCTGCTACTCTCTGTCTTTGTTTTTTAGTGGTATCAATTGAAAGCGATATAAGTGTTGTATAATTTGCATGACACTTAGAACAATACAATTCTAACACTAAATCTTGATATTCAATTATCTTGGGTGATAAAAAAATTGGACGTTCTTTCTCAAAATATTTTAATAAGGATTTTAATGAATCTTTCATTTCGCAAGTACAAAGCTATTTAGATATAGTATTTTTAATATCTAAATTATTTTTTGTGAGCATAAAAATTTAATATTATCATTGATTATAATTTTTAATAATTTTCTTTTTTTAATACAAGCAAATAATAATAAGTATATTAAAATTAAGGATGCAAGAAATAATGGAAATCACCATAATTAAAAATTTATCCTAGTTGTTGGTGTTATCAACAACTCTAAGACAAAAAATATTTGTTGTTGGTGGAAACCCGTCTGAGTAGGAAGGCACCAATAACTGGATAAAACATTAAAGTTGGATATAGTACTTATCATTCGGTTTCTATAATATCAAATTCTTCTTTGTTTGGTAAAATAATTTCTCCTCTATTACTATAATATTTCATATTGAATTCGCCATTTTCATCTAAAAAGGCAACGAATTTATTCAGAGTGTCCTTCATTGCTTGATTTATGCTAAGTTTATCTTGGTCTTTAAATATTATTCCATCATTGATCATTTCAGTTATAATAGACCATGTATCATGTTCTACATGAAATCTAATCCTAGCATCTTTAATTCGTCTATATCTTCTGAATTCTTTACTTTTTATCTTTTCCTTTAGTTTATTATAAGTTTCATTTAGCTTTTCTTCACTTTCCAGTAAAGATTGCATTTGACGAAATGATCTAGAACCAGACTTTATATATCTATCAAAAATAGCATCATCCATTCTAGTATATTCATAGGATTCCGTATTCTTAAAGTTTTTAATCATCTTGGTTTTACGATTTTTTTCTTTTATTGAATCTATTTTATCAGAGATAATAACAATTAATATTACAATTATGACTACAACCAAGAAGTATGAAACTAATCGCATTATTTGAATCCAAAAATTACCTTGATAAATTCTTTCCCAGAATGAAATATCCTTTTTCACATCTATTATATTAAACACATTAATTTCTTTCTGCCCCGCAACTTTCCCGAATGATAGTAAATTTGGTATTGTGTCTTGTTTATGAAGAACGAGTAGTTTAATAGTAAAAAATTCACCTGATTCTAGTATTACTTGTGAAAAGGTGATTTTATCTTTTTGATAATCTATAACTATTACGTTTCGATTAAGATAGTCGCTACTTGTTTGAATTAATTCAGGTTTTTCAATTATTTTTCCTGAACTTAATTTTATTCCGATGGGGTCATTCTCATCATAATATTCTTTAAGAATATCTTTATTTCCATTATTTACAATTTTAACCGTATAAATCCTTAGATTTTCTTGTGTTTTCTTAAGATTCGTACTATCATAAATTACTTCCAATTTGCTAATATCTGCATTGAAGTCAAGAACATTAGTATTTGATATAATTTCATAACAAAGATCTACTTCTTTATCTTTTAGAAATGCAAAGATTGTAATAAATGCAGCAACGACAGTTATTGTTGTAAGTACCGTTCTTGAAGCAAAATTATCAAATAGTCGTTTAATATTGTTGTTTTCCATTTCCTTCTAAAAAGTTTTTATTTTTTATAGTGTATCGAACCTAACATCCTGCTAAACACATTGCGTCGATTGAGTATTTAAATTTATCTCTTTCAACTGCAAGTTTAAAGTTATTTTCCTAAACATTTATTAAAACAAAAAGGCAACCCCACTCTTAAAGAACTGTAATCACAAAGAAGACATTATGCAAAGCTGCCTTAGAACCCCCTGCCTGCTGCAGGCAAGCGTGTCAAATGAAAACATCTGACACAACAATAAATGTTGTACGCTTTTAATTTATAAGTTCTTCCTGGATTAAATCAATTGCTTCTTTTTCAAGCACTAAACTTTGAGATAAAACGTCAATTTGTTTCTCAATAATATCTTTTATCCAGGATTTTGGTTTCGAGTCAAATGATGGCAATATGTTTTTTTTGGTATTTTCTAATATTTCAACTTCTCTTTTGTAAGTATCCACTATTAACTCACCTTTTTTCATCAAATCATTCATTGAAGTTAAAAATTTAACCGCTGCCTGACGTGAATCCAACAAATAATTAAAAATGGTTGAATTAACTTCATATTCAGCAAACAACTTTGTTTTTATGGAGACTGATTGTTTTTTTAATTCGTCAATCCATTTATTAAATGCACTATATCCGCTTTTATATTCTCCAAATTCATCCGTTCTCGCTAACTGAACTGCAATTTTAAGAGAGTTTTTAAACAATTCATCTTCGTCCATAGGTTTGTCTTTATCTCCAATGAAGAATGAAAGCCATGGTGCATGTTCTGCTAAAGAATATTCATCAGATTCATCAAAATATGTTCGGCATAAAATTCCGGGTTTGTTTTTTAAATAACCGGTTATTATTCCCCATTCAGGGCACACTCTTAAATTAATAGCTATAACCGGGATACCAAGATTGATTTGAGTTATAATCTTTTTATATAAAGATTTGATGTCTTCAAAATTATTATCGTCAATTTTATGAAGTTCGCATTTATAACCAAGCGATTTAAATAATACATTTGAAACATCGAATCCCGTGGTAGAATCAGCTGAACTTGGACACCAATCCGGATTAAAATGCAAACGGAAAGCAGCACCAGATATTCCCATTAAAAAATCGTAAGAGTAATTTTCACCAATTGCATTGAGTGATAATTGGGCAGATCTAATGAAACTATTTTCAGTATTTTCTCCCCACTTGAGTCGAGGAACCTTGTTGATGAAAACTTTGTCTTTTGTTTCAACAATGTTTGATTTCATAGACTTTTACTCTTTTGAATTATTATATTCTGATACTTCTTTAAAATTTGTGCTGTGTCAGATCTGCCTGCTGCGGACAGGTGAATAACATCTGACACAACATTAAAATTGCTCAATATTATCAACTTGATAAATTTTAATTCCGTATTTTTCAAGTGCTTCTTCAATGTAATATTTGTGGTCAATTCCAATAGCAACCAATATTTTCTTGTCTGGGTTTTCTTTAACTATTCTTAGAATATTATTAACAATGTGATTATTCCTTTCATTTTCAAATTCCGCAATAAATTTATATTCGGGATGTTGAGATAAAATATGGTATTTAAATTCGCTTTTAGCTTTCCATAAATTTGTAATGTATTGTGAATTTATATCTTCAAAGTCTTTGTTTTCAAAATATTCATTAAAAAGGGAAAACATTCCCCCTACTAATTTAATTTCTGAAATAAGAGAAGTATCCAGAAAAGCTTTTTGCTGCAATTCTTGCCATTTATCCCCTTTCTCATTATCCCACCAATCAATACCATAAATTGGCGTCTTGTCTTTTTGTGCTAATGGTATCATAAACTTCTTAAAATCAAATGGCGTCAATTTATAACTACCATCATCCACATACTTTTGTTGTGTCTCGACACAAAGAATATCCGGTTTTAACTGTTGATAAATTTCTCCTATTCTCTCGTAAGTATAATATTTCGCATTTTCATGTGACTGATGAATTCCGCCCAAAACAAATACTCCGCCTGTTGATTGCTGTTTAAAACTTAAACTTATTAGCATAGATAGCCCACCTGCTAAAATAAGTATCAAATAAAATTTAGTTTTTATATGTTTCATTTTTTTTTGATAGTTTATAACATCCCGCTAAACGTATTGCGCTTGCCTGCCCCATAGAGGGACTTTGCTCCGGTAAGCAGGTTTATTGTGTATATAAATTTATCACTTTCAATTGCAAGTTTAGAGTTATTTTTCTAAAATATCAAAAAGGCAATCCCTAAGTAAAATGACTTTTGTATTCTCCCCTCTGTAACGGAAGTTAAAAAAGAGGCTGCCTTCATGCCAAAACAGGATTACCTGCCTGCTCCGCCTGTCTACATCAGGTGGATACAGGACTTCCCGTTTAAAATTATGTAATAGAACAAACTACTTTAACAACATCCGAATAAAGACCAACTGCTGTATCATTTATTCTTTATGTCATTAAGAATATCTTTGATTTCCCTTAAAATGTCAACAATTTGTTCATTACTTTTTTCTGTCTGTTTGTTATCCATTCTGTTTTCAGTTTTAAGTAATGCTCTTTGGTGTAATACTTTTTCCTTAAAATCTGAAGAGTTAATAATGCCAACCAATTTCATGTCACTCCCTTGAGGATTACTCTGTCCGGCAGTTTCAATTCTAATGATTCTTAAATCAAGATATTTTAACAAATGGTTTTCGATGAACGTCAGATCCTGAATGTTCTCCAGAGGAATCGTTTTCTCAACCTTAAATAATACACCCTTTTTAAACTCCAAGTGCTGATTTGTTAATTTGCATATCAGATTCTCATAATAACGTCTACTTATATATTGCCCAAGTCCTGAAAACCAAAAAATAAGTAAGGGAATTCCCACCAATGTAAGTGTCAGTATAAAAGCTACTGACAATAGGATGTAGCTTTTTATTTTTGGATTAAATTCTGCCGTTTGTATAATTGTAGATTCTGAAGTCATATTTTAATTTTATTTTTTCAAACAATTGCCACAACACCCGTCATATCATTGTTTTTATTAGGAATTTAAATTTATCTCTTTCAATTGCAATTTTAAAGTTATTTTTCTAACTCTGGTTACAAAAAAATCATAAAAAAAGTCTCAACAAAATTAATTGCTGAGACTTTGTATAATCTCTATGGTCTACAAATTTAATATATGTTTACCACTCACTCGAATTCATAATGTATTCATCGATAGCTTTAGTAGCCACACGTCCGGCACCCATCGCAAGAATCACCGTAGCACCTCCTGTAACAATATCACCACCAGCGAATACCCCCTTCTTCGAAGTCTTCATTGTTTCTTCATCAACAACGATGTTTCCCCATTTATTGTATTCCATATCAGGGGTTGTTTTCTGTATTATAGGATTAGAACCGTTACCAATTGCAATAACTGTCATATCGAGATCCATTACGTATTCAGAACCTTCTATTGGAATTGGTCTTCTTCTTCCTGAGTCGTCAGGTTCTCCTAATTCCATCTTCTGAAGCTTAACAGCTTTCAACCAATCCTCTTCATCTCCTATAAACTCTAATGGATTTGTAAGCATTATAAATTCTATCCCCTCTTCCTTAGCATGATGAACCTCTTCGATTCTTGCCGGCATCTCGACCTCAGACCTTCTGTAAATAATGTATGAGTTCTTTGCACCCAAACGCTTTGATATCCTAACAGCATCCATCGCAGTATTACCACCGCCGAAAACTGCAACATTTTTATCTTTACAATTCAGCACAGGTGTATCATATTCGGGAAATTTATAAGCTTTCATCAGATTGACACGTGTTAAAAATTCATTGGCAGAATATACACCTATCATATTTTCACCCGGGATTCTCATAAAATTAGGCAGTCCTGCACCTACTCCAATAAACGCAGCATCATATTCATTTTCCAGCAGTTCATCAATAGTATCCGAAAATCCTATCACAGAATTCGTTTTAAACTCGACACCAATGTCTTTTAGAGATTCGATTTCAATTCTTACAATTTCCTTAGGAAGACGAAATTCCGGAATACCATAAACTAAAACACCCCCAAGCTCGTGTAAAGCTTCGAAGACAGTCACATCATGTCCCATTTTCGCAAGGTCGCCGGCACAGCTCAATCCAGCAGGTCCGCTGCCAACGATAGCAACTTTCTTCCCAGTTTTAGCTTTAATTTCGGGTTTCCTGATACCCGTATGCTCTCTCTCATAATCTGCAGCGAATCGTTCTAAACGTCCTATTGCAACGGGATCATTTTTCTTACCTATAACACATTTTATTTCACATTGCTCTTCCTGCGGACAAACCCTCCCGCATATTGCAGGAAGTGCATTATCTTCTTTCAACTTTGCAGCAGCTCCCAGGAAATCACCTTGAGCAATGAGTCCTATGAATTCATCTATCTTAATATCTACCGGGCAGCCTGATATACAAACAGGTTTTGGACATTGAAGACATCTCATAGCTTCCTTTATAGCAAGTTCTTCCGTAAAGCCGAGATTGACCTCTTTGAAATTTTTCTTTCTCTTTTCTGGATCTTGTTCCGGCATCTTCTGACGCGGAATTTGCATTCTTTCTTTGTTTGTTAATTCTTCCATCTTTTATTCAGCAAATATTATTTTAATTTTATTTAGGTTAAGGAATATTTAATTAGATGCTTTTTTACTTGGGCATTCAAATTCTTCTAATGATTCTTTTTCGAAAAATTCGTATGATTTGTTTCGATTCACTAGTTCATTGAAATCAACCTTATGTGCGTCGAATTCAGGTCCATCGACACAAACAAAAACAGTTTTATCACCAACAGTCGCCCTGCAGCCGCCGCACATCCCTGTACCATCGACCATAATCGGATTTAAGCTTACAACTGTTTGAATCCCGTGAGGTCTGGTAACATCTGCAACAGCTTTCATCATTGGAATGGGTCCTATTGCCAATACAAAATCTATCTTTTTCCCGGAGTCTATTAAATCCTGAAGCTTCTTCGTTACGAAACCTTTTTCACCATAACTGCCGTCATCTGTGGTTACGTGAACTTCATCACAAATTTCCCTCATCTCATCTTCGAGAATAACCAGTTCTTTAGTCCGTCCCCCGATAATTGAAATCGTGTAGTTTCCAGCTTCCTTTAAAGCAACAGCAGTTGGAAAAGCAATAGCTGTTCCAACACCACCTCCTATACTAACTGCAGTTCCGAAGTTTTCTATGTGTGAAGGCTTACCTAATGGACCTACGACATCCATGATAGTATCACCTGTTTTCAGCGAATTAAGTTCTTTAGTAGTCTTTCCAATGCCCTGAACGATAATCGTAATAGTTCCTTTATCAGAATCGGAATCAGCAATGGTTAAAGGGATCCTTTCACCACCTTCTTTTATTCTGATAATTACAAACTGTCCCGCTTTTCGCTTCCCAGCAATTTTAGGAGCTTCGATTACAAATTTTTTAATGTCAGTAGCAATAAATTCTGCAAATATAATTTTTTGCATTAGTTTGTCCTTTATATTTTAATAAACAATTGAGCAAATTAATCATTTTAAAATTAAAAATTTATGCAATTTATTGACACAAGCTATCTTTTTTAAATTATTTACAAGACAAGCAGTGTTTTACAATTCGAAAACATCTTTGCAAACGTAAAAGAATGTTGCAAGCAATACTTGTCTTTATGAAATTTTGAATTTCAAACGAATGAGGTCTTACTAATTTGGTTTCTAAATAAAGATGTATAAATTGTTACGCAATATGAATATGAATTAATATTCAGAGGAATGTAATATTAGAAATTAAAATGTGAAAGATAAAAAACCATAGAATCAGCTGAGAAAATATATATTATACAATAAAACTTGAACGATTCTCTTTAACTACTATATATAGTAATCAGTTATATTGTTTTACTTAAATGAATTTAACTTATACTTTTCATAAAGATTATTTCTTGAAATCTGAAAAAGTTCATTAATTTAGCTCTTGATAATTAAAAATAAATACCTTAATTTATTATGGTATTTATATTAAGAAAAACAAGATGAAAGACCTCAAGAGAAATCCAAGAATGGTTAGTGTACTAAAGAGACGAAACATCGTTATCTCCTTTATCCTAAGCCTGGTTTACGATACACGAGTCAAGGAAATAACGTTCGATACAAATAAGAAAAACGATTTCATTATAACTTGTAATGGAATTAGGAAAAAATTCCCCTTACAAACGCCAATTTCTACCATCAAATCAGAAATCTTTGCCTGGATTTCATTAACAGAAGGAAAAAATATTAAAAAATTTGATTGGTCAAAAAAATCTCATAAGAGAAAAATGAGCAAACAATTTACTGAATATACAATATTTACAGAGTTATTCCCCGATAAAAGGAGTCAAAAAAGAGTAGCAATCTGAAATATGCATTCATTTTTGGGTTGAAGAAAAATATATATTTATTTTATTATAAGTAAGTAAATAATAAAATGGTTATGTTTTTTTAACCATTTTTTCTCCAGAACCCCTTCAATGAAGGGGTTTCTTTTTATAATAAAGAGATCATATACCTTTCCAATCACTCTAAACGTCTATTCAAACCCCACAGTGTTCAAAATATTTCAAAATAAGAAACGTTCACACTATAAGTTCATACAATGGGTCTTTCATTCATCAACGGCTACATGTGTGTGGTTACTGCTATTGAAAATATTTAAAGCTTAAAAGCTTTTTAGTGTTAAACAGTTCACTCTGTAAAGTGGCAGTAAAGTCTTTACAAATGAAGAAGTTTCGTTAGTATATTGTTAGTCATCACATTAATATGCTTTATTTAAAGAAATCTCTTGTTAATCTTATTTGTTATTGTATAAAAATATTTTATTATAATTTGTAACACTAAATAGTTACTTTTACGTATACAAACTATAAGTTTTCATTGTGAAAAAATTCTTTTTTATATTTGCAGCATTAATATTATTCAACAAACTCCCAGCTCAGGAAGAGTTCATTAAATTTGAACAGTTCAACCTTAACGACGGCTTAGAATCAAATGCAATTATGGACATTGCCCAGGATAGACTGGGATATTTATGGCTTGCAAGCGGTGATGGTCTTTTAAGATACGATGGTTATAATTTTAAACTATACAAGAATGAAGGAGACACAAACAATTTAAGCGATAATTTTATTATTAAGGTTGCCGTAGACTCAACAAGCAACATCTGGATAGGCTCTAATAGTGGAATCGATATTTTTAATCCTGTCACAAACAAGTTTAGACAACTCAGACATAACGAACAAGACAACAATTCTCTATCTGGTAATCGTATACTTGATATCATATGCGACAGAAATGGTTATGTATGGATTTCAACTTATCATGGTGTGAACAGGTATGATCCAAAAACTAAAACCTTCAAACACTACTTCTATGACTCGAATGATGTTAATAGTTTAACGCATAACATTATAATTTCAATCTTTCAAGATTCAGAGGGAGTTCTCTGGTTCGGTGGAGTACTTGGATTGAATAAATACAACCCGGAAACCGATAATTTCACGAGATATTCTTCTGACGAAATGAAACAGTATTCACTTTCAGACAGACATGTCTTTAGAATTGCTGAAGATAATAACTCAAATCTATGGTTATCCACAACTGATGATGATTATTTCTTCCGTGATGCAATATTTAATTTAAACATATTCGACAAAGGAAATAACAAGTTCTATAGTATTAAAAACCAACCCGATAAATTTAAAGACTTTCCGCAAAGAGGTGGTATAAGTTCTCTGCTGCTTGATAAGAATGGTTTTATGTGGTTATCAAGTCCGTGGGAAGGTATCTATAGATATAATGAAAATTCCAACATTATTAAGCACTATACAAAGAATTTATATGATGCAAATTCTCTAAGTTCAGATATTGTACACGTTTTATTCGAGGACCGCTCGGGAAACATCTGGGTTGGCACAGGCATCGGCGGTATAGTAAAGGTTCGTTTCTCACCAAATCAACACTTCAAGCATATAAGAAAGAAAGCCGGACAGGAGAATACACTTCCCTATGAAAGTATGGGAGGAATATATGAAGATCTGGAGGGTAATGTATGGTATGGCACCTTCGCCTATGGTCTAATAAAATACGACACTGAAACAAAAAAATATGAGCAATTCAGAGCCGGTGAACCGAACTCTATTTCTGCCGATTGGATTTGGGACTTGTACGAAGACAGTAAAGGAAATTTCTGGGTAGCAACAAGCGATGGTCTTGACCTTTATGATAAAAAATCAAACAGCTTTACTAACTTTAAAAAGTTCGATTATATTTTTGAAGCTGATAGATTCTTCCATCAGATATTTGAAGATAAGGATAACAAGCTATGGTTCTGTACAAGGGCTGGGCTTATATTCTATGATCAGGAAAATGATTCCGTAAAGGTTTTCCAAAATGACACAAATAATACCAATTCCATTTGCGGAAATAATATTTGGAGTATAGTTGAAGACAAAGATAATAATCTTTGGATAGGTACGAAGTCGGGTTTAAGCAAACTCATTAGAAAAGAAAACAAGTTCATTAATTTCAAAAATGACCCCAGGAATTTAAATTCGTTGAGCGATAGTGAAATATTTACACTGCATATAGATAAAGATAATACTTTGTGGGTTGGCACTCGTAATGGTCTTAATAAGATGCTTGATGAAGAAAAAAATGAATTCAAGCGATACTACAGCAGAGATGGTCTTTCAAATACGATGATACACGGTATTATAGAAGACGACAATAACAACTTATGGATAAGTACAAACAATGGCTTCAATAAACTAAACTACAAAGATAATACGATTAAAAAGTATGATGTTAAGGACGGGATTCAGAGTTTGGAATTCAATTCTTTTTCATATCATAAAGGAAGAAGCGGGAAGTTTTATTTTGGCGGAACCAATGGAGTAACAGAATTCTACCCAGATTTAATTATTGAAAATAAAAAGGAACCTCCACTTGTTATAACGGACATCAAAATTAACAATAAAACTTTTAAATCAGACACATCAGCTTCATACATAAAGACTTTAGAATTAAGTCATGACCAAAACGTCATTTCCTTTACCTATGCTGCATTAGATTATACTATCCCTAAAAAGATAAATTATGCATATATGATGGAGGGAATTGACGATGATTGGATTTATGTTGGGAATGAACGTAAAGCAGATTACACAAACCTCGACCCGGGGGAATATGTATTCCGTGTTAAAGGCTCGAACAATGATGGTGTTTGGAATGAAGCGGGCACTTCGATTAATGTTTTTATAAATCCTCCTTTCTGGGCAACCTGGTGGGCTTATGTCATTTATTTCATACTGTTCATTGGACTGCTTTTTTTAATTAGAGAGTTCGAAATAAGAAGACAAAGGAATAAGACGAAATTAAGAGAGTCTCTTTTGCGAGCACAAGTCGCGGAATCTGAATCAAGAGCTACAAAAGCGGAGATTGAAAAGAAAAATCATGAGCTTGAAGAAGCAAGGAAGCTCCAACTCTCGATGCTCCCGAAATCCATTCCTGAGGTTCCGGGTTTAGAAATTGCAGTTTACATGAAGACAGCTACCGAAGTTGGCGGCGATTATTATGATTTCGATGTAGGGGAAGACAAAAACTCCTTAACCATAGCGGTAGGTGATGCTACCGGGCACGGTTTAAAAGCTGGTACTATGGTTTCATTAATAAAAGGCCTTTTTAGTGCCAACGCTTCAAAAGTTGACATAAAGCCCTTCTATGAAAAATGCACACAGACAATAAAACAAATGCAGCTTGGTAATTTATACATGGCACTTACTTTACTAAAGATTAAAGACCACAGTTTGATTGCTTCCTCAGCAGGCATGCCGCCGATGTATGTTTATAAAGCGAAAACTAATAAAATCGAAGAGATCCTGCTTAAGGGAATGCCTCTTGGAGCTTTTGATGATTTTCCTTATCAGGAAAAACGAATTGAACTAGAATCAGGAGATACAATACTAATACTCACCGACGGTTTGCCAGAACTATTCAATGACCACAAGGAGATTCTCGATTATAATTCTATAGAATCACTATTCAATGAGGTTACGGGTAAAAGTCCAAAAGAAATAATATCCCACCTCGTAGATGCAGGAATGAAATGGGCAAACGGAAATCCCCAGAAAGACGATATGACGTTTTTAGTGATTAAGGTGAAGTGACTTATCAATTTATCAATAAAACGTCTAAGTTTATTATTCGTCTTAGGCATGTAAGGTTGATAGTAAAATGATAAATATATCACTTGAAAAAAATAAAATATTATCTTATAAATAAATAAACTACAAAATGAAATCAGCAT
>JADHVP010000005.1 GCA_016783945.1 Ignavibacteria bacterium | reverse complement strand
CCATGAGTCGCCCACCTTGTATGACCAATCCCTATATGCCCCTGGTAAACGTCTATATCAAGACTTTTTTCTAAATCAGAAACCTTACCAGCCTTCTTAAAACTCTTAACTTCATTATTGTTATTAATTATGGAAACACCGGCAGAATCATAACCTCTGTACTCAAGCCTTTTCAATCCTTCGATTAATATGGGAAGTGAATTTCTTTTTCCTATATATCCAACAATACCACACATAGTATTTTACTCCTAATTAATTAATAAACTAATTAAGTTATAAATAATTTTTTTAATTTCAAATCCTTTAAGATATGGTAAAAATCAGTTTATTCCAAACATTGCCACAGATGATTCTGCAAATTTGAGAATCGGGGCGAAATAAAGCCCGAACAAAATGGTAGGCACAGCTAAAAGAATAAGTACCAGGTTATAACCGAAACTATAACTAATCTTCGATTCAGCATCATCTAAAGGTTTCTTCAGGTACATTACTTTTAAGACTTTTACATAAAAGAATAAAGACACAACACTATTTAGCATTGCAATAATTGCAAGCCATATCATATCTGAATTTATTAGAGCTGCAAAAATATAAAATTTCCCTATAAAACCAACAGTCGCAGGAATCCCGGAAAGAGAAAACATAAATATTCCCATAGCAGCACAAACGAATGGTGAACGGTATGCAAGACCTTGCATACTCTCTATCTCATCGGTATTAAGCTTATTCGAAATCATTATCACAACGTAGAACGCCCCAAGATTCATAAACATATAAGCAAATAAATAAATTAACATTGCTGCAAGACCCATCTGGTTAGCTACGACTAAACCAAGCATCAAATACCCGGAATGCGCAATAGAGGAATAAGCTAAAAGACGTTTTAAACTGGTTTGCCATATAGCAACAAAATTTCCGATTACCATAGATGCTACCGAAAGCACAGCAATTATTTCAGTCCATTTGATTGAACCAATTATCTGCCAGCTGCCGTTCAAACCTAACTGAAATGATTCAAGAAAAGTAATATTAAAGAATCGAATCATTACAGCAAAACCTGCTGCAGAAGAAGTCACGGCAAGAAAAGTTGTGATTGGAATAGGTGCACCTTCATATACATCGGGAGTCCAGAAATGAAATGGAACAGAAGATATTTTATAACCAAAACCTGCTGTAACCATAATAATCGACACAATGACCACAGGATTGCTTGAATCAGTCTGTGCTAAGAAACTGCTTATTTCGAAAATATTCATAGAACCGGTAAATCCATACAGCATCGACATTGCATACAACATTATACCGGAAGATGCTGCTCCGTAAATCACATATTTCATTGAAGCTTCTGAGGAGCGTTTTACATTCTTTGTATATCCTGCTAAAATATATGATGCTATACTGACTGTTTCGAGCGATAAGTACATCATCAAAAGATTTATAGATGATGCCATTAAGAAAGCTCCCAACGTAAGAGCAAGAATAAGTGTTACATGCTCATTCGTGTGTACAGATTTTTTTATTTCTTTTGATGATTCAGCAAATATTATTACAAAAATTGTTGAGACAATAAACAGATATTTAAAGAAAAGTGAATAAGGATCAATAACAATCATATCACAAAATAAACTCTCTTTAAGACCTGTCTGCTGTGTAACAAAATAGAAACTAACTATTAACCCGGTGATAGCAAGAATGGAAACCGAGACTGATTTTCTTTTGAGAATTAAATCAAGTACCAAACAAGCAATTAATGTAATAACAATTGTTGCTTCCGGTAAAAAATTACTCAGGCTGTTTAATATCTGCTGTTGCAATATTATTGATTTATTATTTTAATATACAAATTAATTTATTGACCTACCACAATACCCGATGCCTCTGTAACAAAGCTTACAAGATGATTTACAGATGAAGACATAAGATCCAAAATAGGTGCAGGGTAAACCCCTAAAATTATTATTATGATTATAAGTGGAACTACACTTAAAAGCTCTCTTCCATTTATATCTGTAATTGAGCCCCATCGTTCGGGTAACTTTCCGAAAAAGACTCTTTGAGTCGTCCATAAAATGTAAGCTGCATTTAATACAATTCCGAGAGTAGAAATAATTGTAATAACCCTGATTGTTTCATTTTGGAATCCGCCCAGGAAGACAAATGCTTCACTAATAAACGCACTTAATCCCGGAAGACCTAAGGCAGCAAAGAAGCCAATTATCGTAACTCCAAAATATTTTGGCATTTTGTTCGCAAGTCCGCCAAAGTCATCGAGTCCTCTTGTATGAGCCCTGTCATATAAAACTCCCACCATAAGAAAGAGTACTGCTGTAATCGTTCCGTGATTAAACATCTGTAATATTGCTCCATTCATTCCGATGGTAGTAGTAGAAGCAATACCAAGTATCACATATCCCATATGAGAGATAGATGAATAAGCGATCAACTTTTTAAAATCAGTTTGAGCCATTGCACACAAAGCACCATAAATAATATTTATCATACCAAGTATCGCCATGGGGTAAATAAAATAGATTGCAGCATCCGGAAACATAGGATAAGAAATTCTTAGAATTCCATAAGCACCCATCTTTAACAATACACCCGCAAGGATTACGGATATTGCAGTCGGAGCTTCGACGTGTGCATCCGGAAGCCATGTATGAAAAGGAAATATCGGTACTTTTATCGCAAAACCTATAAACAATGCTACAAAAGCAAGGTATCTGAAATTTGTGCCAATACCTCCGAGTAAAGAATCACTCTGTATAGCTTGTGGATCCATTAATGTCAACATATTGAATGTATGCAAACCTGTTGCAGGATCTTTCGAGCTAAAATATAAAGCAAGCATTGCTACCAAAATAAAAACACTGCCAAACAATGTGTATAAGAAAAATTTGATAGCAGCATACTCTCTTCTTTTACCTCCCCAAATTCCAATCAAGAAATACATCGGGAGAAGCATTACTTCCCAGAACACAAAGAAAAGGAAGAAGTCGAGGGCACAAAAGACACCCATCATCCCTGTTACAAGTAACAAGTACATTGCATAATAACCTTTTTCATTCTTCTTAACACTGAATGAAGCTAAGGCTCCGACAAAACTAATGAGCGATGTCAAAAGTATCATAGGCATAGATATTCCATCCAAACCGAGAAAATAATCAATATGAACTGATCCATCCCAGAGTAATGCCTGTACATTTATCCAGGTAAATTTTTCTATGAATTGAAAACCTTCCAGAGTATTTACTCCGGGCAGAAATTTATCATAATTCATCCATAAAACTACACATAGTATCATCTGAATAAAGGGAAACATCAATGCAACGTATTTAACACTTTTTGTAAGGGATTTCGGAATGAGAAGCACAACAATCATTCCAACGATAGGTAAGAAAACAATCCAGCTTAGTATACCTATACCAAAGAGTTTAAACTCTACCATATTTTTTGATTAACTATTATCAGAATGGAATTACCAGCATAGTGTATTTTCATAGTAACTCCTTTTATAAATTAATAAAATTAACGAACAAGTTTGTGCCGAAAAAGGGACTTGAACCCTTACGAGGTTAAACCCTCGCCAGATTTTGAGTCTGGTGCGTCTACCAATTCCGCCATTTCGGCTGTGTAAAATATTAAGAACAGATTTTGAGTCTGGTGCGCCTGCCTGTGGTAGACAGGTCTACCAATTCCGCCATTTTGACTGTATTATAAAAACAATAAACAAAAGAATTTTGTTGAGCTATTAAGGTTACTACAGAAATAAAAAAATCTGCTGAATATTTTTTCTTATCCATAAACAAATACTCAACAGATTATTATCGGCATATAAGTTTTATATAAATAACATACAAAAATGCTACTAAAATAATAAAAATTCAATCTTAAAATAACTGACTACACATAAGAATTTGTCTATTTCAAATAACTATTCAGATAAACTGACACGAATTTCACGAGTTAATACGAAGGTAAGTATTTCAATATTCACATATTATCACTCATAATTAACACAAGGATTTAATTCTACTTCCTAACTTTTGGCGAGTCATTCCCGAATGCTTCAATAAGACTAGTATCCTTTCCAATTTTTATCTTAAATTCAGGCTGATATAAGACCAATTTAAAGCCAATTTAAAGCCAATTTAAGACGACCAATATAAGGCTAATGATACACTTTTATTTTTTGGCGGGTTTGATTAAAACAACAAAGTAATCACATATAGTCCGATATCTTAAATTACATTTCAATTCTACTTGCCTGCGTCGGGCAGGCTATAGTGTTATTTATAATATGCTGTCATTACCTGTTTCTACTTCTTTAACTGGCTACCTGACGTCAGTCAGGTGACAGTCCGTGCGCGGTATGCCTGCCCGCCTCTGGTGGGAACCTTGGCGTATTATGCCTTTCATTAGTTTCAATATTCAGATAAAGTGAAATAATCTTTGCTAACTTATATCATATTCATGCCTTCAATATCAAATTCTTAAGATTGTCTATCTTTTGAAAAGTTACTTCTTTAAACTCTTTGAAATGTTTTTCACCACATTTAATTTTCATATCTTCCTTCTTTCGTAAATCTTCGTCTCTCATACTTCCTTTAGTTTCAGCAACGAAGTAGATTCTACTCTCGTTTTTGTATATTAATGCCCAATCAGGATTATACTTGCCAATTGGTGTATCAATTGAAAACCACCATGGAAGTTTCAAGTAAAACTCAACACTATCATTATTTTCACAATCCTCTGCAAATGTCTTTTCTATATCTGATTCAAACTCTACATAGTTGTATAGTGTCTTATCCTGGTTTCTTACTTTATAAAGATTTTGTTTATACGCTTCAATTTCTTCGCTTTCGAATAATCTCATTTCATAAACTTTTCCATCTACTTTCTGGTATTTAATACCATCTATCATTAACCTAATCAAAACACCCTTTATTTTCATTACTGCATAATCAAGAAACATTTGTGGATTAATGAAAATGTCATTCAATCTTCCAGATGATTTTAAAATCTTAAGAATTGTTGATCTTGTCAACTCTGTCTTATCCTGAATGTATCCTATTATATCTGGTATTATGTTGAATGTATCGGATTCTATTACTGAGATTTTTTGATCTCTCACCTGTCCTCCAACTCCCTCCTTGTCAATTGATACTTTAAATAATTCGGAAACCAGTAATGGCTTGCTAATTGAATTCATTTCTTTGACAGCTTTAGTAGAATCTTCAATTAGTTTTTCAGTACTATAATTTACACAATAAGAGGTTCTATCTTTTATTCTGTTCCATAACTCAGTGAAGTTCTTATCAAATTGATAGTTCTTTTTAAGCTTAATCTTAGTTCTTTCCCTTTTATTTTTTATCCTTCCCGTAAAATCTACTCCGCATTGATCCTCAATTTCAGTTTGAAGTTTTCTTGCAAAATCTTCATAGCTTTCGTTTGCAATTACGGTAAGCCTGTTTATGTTTTTATCAAATGTTCTCTCACCTTTCTGGTTTACCGGGAGTCTTAGTCCTCTGCCTATTTCCTGCCGTTTCTTAATCTCTGACCTGCTTTCATTGAGCGTACATATCTGAAATACATTAGGATTATCCCAACCCTCTCGTAATGCAGAATGACTGAATATGAAACGTAACGGTTCGTTTACATCAAGGAGTCTTTCTTTATCTTTCATAATCAGTTGATAAGTATCATCGTCAGCCTTCGATTCCCCTTTTGTGTCTTTTATTTTACCTTTCTTGTCAATTGAAAAATATCCTTCGTGAATATCATCAACACTTTGTGGAATTAAATCCCTGTATTCTTGTTTTGATGCCAGCTTGTTGTAAATTTCGTCGAACCATAAAGAAAACTTTCCTTTCTCTGCATTTCCATTTACATACTTTCTATAATTTGCAACTCTGTCAATAAAAATCAATGAGAGTACCTTTAAACCAAGTGGTTTCAATGCCTTTTCTTTACGGAGATGTTCTTCAATTGTCTGTTGTATTTGAAACTTCATTATTTCATCAGTAAAACCACCGTGTGTTTGCCCAACTTCAACTTCGATACCGTTAGCAAACGAAATATTTTCAGCACTTGCATCTATCTCCGTTACAATAAATTGATTTTGATACTGCTCCCTGTTGTTCGATAATTCGAAAAGGTCATCTCCATTTCTTACCCTGATACTTTTCTGTTTTACTCCTTCTTCAGTATTGCATTCTATTTTTATTTTTGCATTTATACTTTTTTTTGCAGCCTTAATATCTTCAACCTTAATGTAAGCAAGATTTTTCGATGCTGTTGTGTAAATTGAATCAACTTCTATTTGTTTCACAAGACCTAAATCATAAGCCTTAACAGGGTCAAGCTTATAAATAAGATTATATAATTTGAGATGTGTTGCCGAGTATCTTAATGTACATAATGGATTCAGATTTACAATAGCTTTCTTTCGAATATCAGTTTCCATATTCTGCGGTTCATCCACAATCACAATCGGATTTGTTGATTGAATAAACTCTATTGGTTTCTTTCCGGTTAGTTTATCGTTTTCTCTATTAATTATGTTTTCATCTTTTGCAAAGGAATCTATATTAATCACAAGAATCTGAATGTTGTTACTCGAAGCAAAACTTCTCAGGTGAGATACTTTTTTCGAATCATAAACATCATAGTATGCCGGTGTTTTATCGTAGAGGTTTTGAAAATGATCGTGCGTTATCTCAAGGTTTTTTAACACACCTTCTTTTATTGCAATGCTTGGGACAACAATAACAAACTTTTTGAATCCGTAGTTTTTATTTAGTTCATAAATTGTCCTTAGATAAACATAAGTCTTACCAGTTCCAGTCTCCATTTCAAAAGAGAAATTCAATCCGTCTAACTTTTCTGATTCAGTAACATCATTTCTTTTCTGTACTTTCTTTAAATTATCGAGAATTTGTTTATTAGTAATTGCCAAGTTGTTACCAAATCCATTTTCGTTTAGCTGCAGGCTGTATTCTTTTTCAGTTAATGAAAACTCAAAATCACCTTTGTTTAACGGCTGCCCTTCAAACAAATCAACAACAGATTTGATTGCGTTTAATTGAAAATCCTGATTTGGATCAAAATGAAGTTTCATATTTGTCTTGTAAAGATATCTTGATTTTTTTACATTTGTTTAACTTAAGTTGCTTTATCATCATAAGTCGCTACATGCGGCGGATGTCAGAAATGACACAGGGGTAAAGATGCTTAAGTTTTTTTATTTAATAAATGGACTCGCCTTTTCTACCCTGAATCTATTTCCCTTTGAGTAATAATTTGATTTATAATGCTTGCTATCATTTAAATTAATGATTAGAGAATATTTACTAAACATCTCTTTATTAGATCCCTTTTATTTTATCGGACGCATAATAATAACTTTAAACTGATTATTCACCTCATCATTAATAAATTCAATATTAGGATAACTCTTTATTGCTCTCTTTATTCCAGTTCCAATTCCTCGATAAGGTAATAATTTAGTTCCAAATGAAGCTAAGATTGGGTTTCTAATAATAGAGATACCGTTTTTAATATTCTCAATAGTAAGATTATTTGGTAAAATTCCCGGACTAATAATTTCTATTCGATCATCAAATATAAACAACCGAATTGGAGAAGCAATAAAATAATTTCTATGTATTAACGCATTAACAATTATTTCCTGAAGAACTATCCTAGGTATTTCTAAATTCCCTATACTATTAATATCTTTGTTACCTTGAATCTTTTTCAGATTACGATTAAGAAATCCATATGCATTCTCATATTGATGTTTAAGATTCCCAACAATGTCATCACTATCTCTATAATTTGAACTTGTATCTTCATTTCCTATGAAATTAATAGCTTTAATAATAAATTCTGGTTTAAAATTCTCAGGATTATTACCAAATAAAAGCAATCCAGCTAAATTGATCTTGCCATTTTCTGCTAATTTTGAATTTTCTAGATAATTTATCTTCGGTATACCTATAGTTTGAATATCTTCTCCATATTCTATACTATAAAATTCTGAAAGTAGCTCATCATCAATACTATTCAAGTTAGTTCCATCAATTATAATTTTATCAGAGCTCACTAAATCAGAAGTCTGAAATAATCTCCTTAACTCTTCTCTTGAAGTAATTCTTCTCTTGTCAGCTCCGTTCTTTACCCAAACAATCCCATTATTATCTAAATATGGTTTATCTAGACCATTCTCGATGAATACTATGATAACATTTTTTTCATCTACTAATAAAATTTCTGTCCTAACATTTATTGGATTTTTAACATTGTTTGTAGCAGTGTTAGAAATCAATTGATTAAGTCTTCTAATATCATCTGATAACAATCCTGTTATATTTCCTATGTCATCCACACCAATTATTATCATACCACCATCTGAATTAGAAAAAGCTACCATTTCAGCAGCTAAAGAATCTGGATTTGTAAAATTTCTTTTGAGTTGATGTTTACTATCTTCCCCTCTTGATATTATATCTATTAATTCTAATGCTTCCATAAGCTATATATCTCCTTTCTTTTTTTAAAAGCATCCTCACCACCTTCCATAATGTTTACAATTTCATCCTGCATGATTTTATTATCAATGCTACTTATTATTGTTTCTATTTTATTTTCTAAATATTTGCAACTGATTATCTGTTCAGAATCTCCTAATACTGGTATATTGGGATTATGAGTTGCAAAAACAAATTGTGTTTTATCTTTTAGATTGCATAACTCCTTAATAACGTCAGTATATATTGTTTGATTATCTAAATCATCTTCAGGCTGATCAATTATTACAAGGTCATTATCCCCCATTGTTAAGATAAAAATTATCAAAGCTGAAGCTCTTTGTCCTAAAGAGTGTTCTTGAAGGATTTTATCTTTATATTTAAAAGTATATTTATCTGTAACTCGGTAAGTTAGAAATGTATCTAACTGATCATTTACATAATTTCTAAAATTTAAGAGTTTATTTCCACCACTTAGAATGTCAGCTAACTTACTATCATTATCAAATAGATCATAATAAATTTCTATTGTATCTTTATAGGTGTTAATAATTTTATCGATATTACTGCGAGAAATGTTAGAACCCTTTAAAATATCAATTAAAAAATTCTTGAAAACTTCTTTATTACCTTTAAACTCTACATCAATTGTAATCGCTAGCTTCTTATTGTTCACCTTATCAATTTCTTGTTTATAAACTTTATAATCTTCATACCATAAGTTTTTTAAGTTTGCTATTTCATCATCAATTTCTTTTTTTAATTTCATTTCTGTTTCACTTTTTTTATCCAGTTCCTTTAATTTTGAATTTAATAGATTTAAAGATTTTGTATTATTAATATAATCGTCTGGATTTATTTTATCCTGATTTATTTTTCTCTTTATTTCTGAAAACTCTTCTGCAAGCTTGTTAATCAATTCAGAAAACTCTTCTTCGATTGAATTTATTTTAACCAGTTCATTTTTTGCCTCTTTTAGAATATTAATAAGCTGGTTAAATTTATCATTGAAGGTTTTTAAACTCTTGAATAGTTTTTCAAATATTTCTGGATTCTCCACACTTTTATATTTTAAATATGTATCAAAACCATCTTTATATTCTACAACAACCTCTCTAAATCCTTGTAAGACGGATTCTAAATAACTAGAAATATCTTTAATAGTCTCATAATCACGATTAAAATTCACTTGTTTTTTTAACTTTTCATCAACTTGATATATTTTAAATATCTTTAATTTTTCTTCAATACTTGCAATATCTGCTTTCACGTCTTCTTTTTGGGATATGAGTTCTTTTATACTTTTTATTTCTCTTATTTTTTTTGAAATTTCCTGATTTTTTTCAAATATGCTATTTTTTATATCATATGTTTTATTACCAAAGAATTTTTCTACGAATGCTTCATTAAATCCTTCTTCAGTACTTGATAAATCTTTTTGCCCGAAATATACTCGCCTTATAATATTTTCGTCAATTTTTAAATTTGGAATTCTAATCCCATTCTGTTTTATTTCTAACCTCTCATTAAATATTTTTTCAACTATATATTTTTGTCCATCTCGTGTTATTATTTCTAAATTTACTTTTCCACCTCCACCTATAAAATTTTGGACTAACTTCTTTTTATATTCTCTATCTTGTGACCTGTCACCTAACGGTATATCAAGTGTATATCGAATAGCTTCTAATACTGATGACTTTCCGCTTCCTCTAATACCTATTAAATTATTCATATTATTATTTAAATTGATTGTTTGACCATCTAATTTTCCACCTGTGAAAGTAACACTCTTTATGTATGAATTACATACTTTAATAATTTCACCCTTAATCCTATTCTGGTAATCTAATAACGCAAATTTTACAGCTTCAAAATTAAAATTACCAATTTTGATAAATTTTTTCTTCTCTTTCCCCTTTTCTATATGAGCTTTCCCAACTTCTTCCAAGTTTTTACAATCTGACCCTTCAACAAAAGCTGGTAATTTTTCTTTGAACCATAATTTCAAGTTACTTATTAGCTCTATAGTTCTTAATTTTTGGAAACCAAGAACATTTTCCAAAAAAGATTTATCCGATGCTAATTGTTGTATTCGTCCTCCTTTCAATTCTTCTAAGAAACCACTTCTTTGCTCTACATGTGACATTACAATAAAAGAATCACGGTTGTTTGCTCTATGAGATTTAAGGCTATTAAATAAGTCATTAAGATTATATTTACATCTTGTATTTTTATTTTCTCTATTAGCTATACCCTCAAAAGCAGCTTCTAAAAATTGATTAATATAGTCTTCATTATTTTTATACCACTTTTCAAAGTCAAATACAATAAGACAATGGATTCCATTAGCACCATCATTTACAGAAAGCTCAACCCCTGGCAGTAAATAAATCTCTTCTTTAAAACCTTCCTTTTTTAATTGTTTATATTCTTTTAAATCAAATTTGTTATGGTTTGTGATTACACCAACTCGAATATTCTGATTTTTTAAAGCTAATATATAATCGCTTATGAAATCTTGACTATCATATTTAAACTCTTTATCAGCCATTGTATGTAAATGAAAATCAGCTCTTAACCATGTACTTCCATTTTCAAATATTTTAAAATTATTTATGTTTTTCATAGTATTTTTTTATACCGTTTTAAACTCCACTCCCGCATCTTTCATTTGCAGGACTGTGTTTGTTTTTAATTTATCATTATTTTTAAAAAGTGAATCAAGACAAATACACTTCTTTGGTTTAGCTTTAATAACTTCTTTCAAAATGTTTTCATTCACCTTCGATAATATTATCACAAGCTCATCATTTGCTACATAGTAATATCCGTTTTTCTTTTCCACCTTAGATGTTAATTCATACCCCGACTTCAACATCAGTTCATATAAAATATTCTCTTCCTTCGCTCCACCCTTAACAGGATTCTCGAATACTTTTACTTGCTCAGCAAGTTCTTCTTCGTTCTCAATTACATCACCTCTCCAGAGTTTAAAATTTGAATGTTTAAGTTTGAATACCTTGAAGCCTAAATCCAATTCTTTATCTTTAAACAATTTCGGTTTATTTTTCTTTTCATCATTAATCTTTTTTATCACTCTCCGTATTCTTTCTTTTCCTATATCTGCAATTGTTTTGTATCCAGCTTTAAAAGCTTCACTGTCTTCACTTATTCTTTCAGGTAATTGAACTAAAATAAATTTCCTGTTACCACCGTCTTCTTTATTTATTTCGTATAAAGCATGTGCTGTTGTGCTTGAACCCGAAAAAAAGTCTAGGATTATATCATCTTTCGTTGAGCCTTGCTGAATTAATACTTTTATTACAGATATTGGTTTTGGAAATTTTACGGTTTCCATTTCCATTATTTCACGTAATTCTTTTGTACCTTGTGCAGTGAAATCGACATCAAGCATTGACGAAAAACCTGTATAATCATTTTCTAATTCATTCAGGTATCTTTTGAATCTAGGCTTTGAATTTGGATTTTTTGGCCATAAAATTCTTTTTTCTTGAATCAGCTTTTCTACTGTTGACTTCTGGAATCTCCATCCGGTATCAGGTGAAGGTTTGTAAATTAAACCAGATTCTTGATTAATAATATTGAAATGTAAATTTGGTCTTCGATCTTTAGTTGCGATACCATCCATCGGAGAACTCATCCATGCACCTCGTGTATCGTTATCAGGGTTTGAATACTTGCTTCTATCAATTTCTTTTCCTCTTATTCTTGTTTCCATTGATTTACTATAACAAATAATATATTCATGGTCGATTGAAGAACCCGTTAATGATCTGCTATCCACGTTCTGTCGACTGTGCCAAATAAAACAAGCAACGAAATTCTCCTCCCCAAATATTTCATTCATTACCATTCTCAAATTGTGTACTTCATTGTCATCAATATGCACAAATATTACTCCATCATTACGAAGTAAATTTCTTGCAAGAAACAATCTTGGATATATCATAGAAAGCCAGTTGCTGTGGTAATGTCCGCTGTCTTTGCTATTATTTCTAAATAAACCCTCTTTAAGCATAAAACCTTCTTCATCTTTTTCTCCAATTCTTTTCAGGTAATCTTCTTTTGTTTCGGTAAATCTGTCTGGATAAATAAAGCTGTCATTACCTGTGTTGTATGGAGGATCAATTTCTATCATTTTAATCTTTCCAAAATAAGACTTCTGCAAAATCTTTAACACTTCGAGGTTTTCACCTTCTATAAAAATATTTTTAGTTTTGTCAAAATTTACAGATTCCTTTTTATTAGGTGCAAGTGTTTCAGTTGTAGTTGTCTGAAGCACTTTAAACGCTTCGCTCTTTCCTGCCCAGTTCAAAACATATCTTTCATTCTCAATTGTTACATCTTCTCCAAATGTTAGCTTTAACTTCTCTACATCAATCTTGTCACCCTCAGTAAAAACTTCAGGCATTAACACCTTCATCTTTTCAATTTTTTCATTCTTTATGTCTAATGATTTACTATCCATAACTTTAATATTATTTTGTATAATTTAATTACTCACCCTCACTTATTAAACTCAAAAGTAAAAAAAGACTCCAAAATATTAAGGGGTTCAAAATATTGAACCCCTACACATTACTCTAATTTACACAATCCCGAAGGGATGAAATTTTTATAGCACTTAAATCTAACAACAACACAACCCCGTAGGGGTGACATATTCTTTTTTATCTTTGTTTAATTTTATTTCACCCTTTCAGGGTTTAATTTTTCACACTTTCTTTTCTTTCTATAATAATAACATCCCTTCGGGATTATGACCCCTCCACAAATAACCATTCCCAAACCAAAAAAGACTTTAAAAGTCTATTACAACTCTCGGAGCCTTTACTTCGTGCCTTTGCCTGCCCCGTAGGGAAGTATGACCGTATCGGGGTGTCTTGGTGGCATATTATTTCTCTGAGACTTTGCGTCTTTACCCTGTAGCGAAGCATGAGCGTACAGGGTTTGCGTGCTTGCTCCTTTGCATAGAGTGGATCTAAACTTTCTTTCTTAGCTTCTAATACAACAAGTGGAAAACCTTTTTCATCCAAAAGTAAAAAATCTATATACCCACTGGTTGTCTTTTCAAAGTCTTCTCCAAATTCATTAAAGAGCTTCTTGGTAATTTTCACATTGTTCTCTAATTGTATATTAGATTCACCATTCTCATCATCAAAAAACCTCCACCCTGATTGTTCGAGAAGTTTGTTTATTTTGATACGAGCCTTCGCTTCTTTAGATGGCATGGATTAATGTATATGTGTCAAGGTTAGTTAATTTAGGAATTAATTTAAAATTTAAATAAAATATTTTTCTAATTTCAATTATAAATTCTGATACAACTTTCCCTTTTGGTAATCTTTGTGTACAAGAAATAATGTTCTCTCAATGTCTCTCGCTTTTACGTTAAACTTTTCTGCAAAATACCTAATGATAACTAAGAAGCGATACCATTCTTTGAAACTGAAGTTTACTCCTTTGGGGTTTGTTTTCATTGTTCCGATTTTATATAATAATTCCCAAACTCTTATATCTATAACACCATATCTTTTGGGATTAGTTAACATTAAAATAGCTGATGCCATAGGTACAGAAACACCATGTAAGCTGGTTAGTAATTCAAGTTTGATTCTTTCGCTTCTTGAAGCTAATGCTTTTTTTGTTACTGTACTTATTTTGTAATCAGAATTTTTTTTGATTTGATTAATCGTTCTTGGAGATTTAAAATAACAAACTTTTATTAAATCAGCTTTAGTTAGACTACCACGAATCTTTGCAACTTTTAACTCTTTGATAGTTACTTTTACTTTCTCCTCTTCCTCGGTATTTAAATACCGTCTTATCAGTGGTTCTAATTTCTTGAATGGTATGTCTTTTAAAGGCATAAGCCTTATAATGAATTTATATATTGTAATTTTCTAAGTAATTAGGGGATATTTTTTCATTATAAACTCTAAGATTTTGTTTGCGATTGTTAGCGTAATATACCAACTATAGCAAACGACTACCCATAAAGAATTTTCTTCAGCTTCAAAATAATAATTCTAATTTAATTCTTCTACTAAACAAAAACAAAATATTCATTTCTAATTTATAAAGTGTATCATTTAATGATACTTTTCTCACTCAGATTTCACAAATCTGCACTAATTCGTGGTCAATTTGTGAAATTAGTGTCTGCCTTTTATTGTCAATTGTCATTCAAGTTCATCAGCTAATTTATGTAATGCTTCCATAGAAATTTTGTAAGCTTTTTCAATTTCATCTTCATCTAAAAGATCAGATGCAATATCAAGCGCTTCATAAAAAAAATCATCTGCTGCTTTATCATCTTCTTCCATTACTGAATTGAATAAATTACTCCCGATATCGCAAGCCCAAAGAAGCATGTTTTGTTCATCTTCATCCTGTGTTCCTTCATCTAAAATTTCTAGCAATCTCTCAGGTTCAAGTCCTGCTGATATAAGAAACGGGGAAGCGATTGTTATGTATAATAATCCATCCTCTGGCAGAAAAGGAAATTTGTTTTTGAAATCAGCAAGCGATTTTTCTTCTGGTGAAAATTCCTTTCCTTGAATTAATGTCAGGGCAGGCTCCTTTTGAGGATTCGCTTTTCTCTTTTCAGATTTCGACTTCCTGTCGGATTTAGTTTGTAAACTCTTGAACAATTTCAGATTTTCATCCTTTGACATCGGTTTAGATTCGAAGTCAATTTTGATTCTTTTAAACCATTTGGTTTTTTCAAATGCTGATGATGAATTGAGCCTTTCTTTTTTAGGTACAATTTTACTGTTATATGCGTCGGATATTAGCTGTATTATTCTGTTGGTTTCTTTTTTCGATTGAAATGCCGACTTGTTTTTACTCTGGAAATATTTCTCCATTTGAATGTTCTGGAAATGGAACAGGTCATCCATTAGAGGCGACACAGCAGAGGGTTCTCCGTACACGTTAGTAAAATCACGCAGGTTGTTTTGTGCTGATGAGTTTTTGGGGTCTTCTATTAAAGCAAGTTTCCAGGATTCTATAGCTTCCTGCTTTCGGCGCATTTCCCAATATATAGCCCCTAAATCATTTAAGCAATCGGATCGCGCATCATTGTAAGCTTCGGGTGTAACTTCATATGATTTTTTAAAATATTTCTCTGCTTCATCATATTCCTCTATATCTTCATAACTTCTTGCTAATTGATACAATACTTCGTATGAATCAGGAAATTTTTGTTCCGCTTCTTTGAGAAGCTGAATTGCGTCCTCAAATCTGCTTATACATGAATAGGCAATGGAAGGAATAGTATAAAAGAAAAAATTTTCCGGGTATTTATTACGAGCTTTTCCGCCTTCCTGAATTACTTGAAGATACTTTTTGTTGTTCAATAATTTCTGTACCTTTATAATGTTTTTTATTTCTTCTTGACTCATGTTAAAGTCAAATGGTTGTTGCGGATTCATATTACCTCTTATTTAATTTGCAATTATTAGCATAAAATACCAACTATAGCAAACGACTCCTCATAAAATATTTACTTTAAACATTTAAAATAATAATTCTAATTAAATTCTTCTACGTAACAATAACAAAATATTCATTTCCAATTTATAATGAGTATAACTTGATGATACTTTTCCCACACATAATTCTCCAACTCTAATACATATACTACACTACCTAATTACCTTACCTTCCCACAAGTTATGTAGAAAGTTTCGGTATGGTATTATTCGTATCTTATCGTGCATTCTTTCTTCTTTTTCATTGCATACGATAAAAGCTTTTGCCGGTGAAAACTCATCGACAAACGCTCTCATCGAGCGAATGTCTTTTTTATCTATTCGTGCAGTTCCCTTTACTTCTATGGCTACCTCGCCATTACCAAGCACAAAATCAACTTCCAAACCAGACTTAGTCCTCCAATAATTAATTTCATAATCCAGCTCTTTATATGATCTGTATGCAGCAATTTCCATGAATATAAAGTGTTCAAATGCTTTCCCGAATAACTCTCCTTTCTCTTCTTCTAAGTTTCGTTTTGTTAGAGAGCCTGCTACACCAACATCGAACAAATAGAATTTTGTTGCCCTGCTAATAACCTGTCTGCTTTGTCTTTTCTTAAATGGAGTAACCATCGTACCCAAGAGTGTATCGACAAGTATCTGATAGTACTCTCTTACAGTTTTAGATTCTACTCCACAGTCGCGTGATATATTTAAATAATTGGTGAGTTCTCCGTGTGAGTATCCCATTGCTTCAAAGAAGCGGGAAAAAGCTGGAATGTTTCGTGTTAATCCTTCTGCGAATACTTCTTCTCTTAAATAATCCTGTGTGTAAGCATGTAGGGCTTTTCTATAATTCTTTTGCAGGTAATGGTCAGGTACTAAACCGTGGTTCAATACTCTTAGCAGATTCCAGTTCGCTAATTCAGCTGTAACCAATGGAAACATTTCATAACGCCATGCTCTTCCTCCGAGTAGGTTAGCCTTTCCTCTTTTTAATTTCCGGGCGCTCGATCCGCACATAATGAATCGTAATCCTTTGTTCTCTATCAACCAGTGTACTTCATCCAGGATTTGAGGAATTTTTTGTACTTCATCCAGAATAATCGGATGTTTTAAAACATCATTACTCTTCGCTGATAATTGTTCTCTTAACAATGAGGGATTTTTCGAGAATTCTAAGAACAAATCGGTTTTAAGAAAATCATAAACAATGCTTTCGGGAAATCTCGTTTTTAAGTATGTTGATTTACCGGTTTTTCTTGGACCCCATAGAAAAGCAGATTGTTTCTTTGGTAATTCGATTTTAAGGATTCGGTCTAATTGCTGCATTTTAGTGTTTTGCTCCTAAATAGTTTAACTAATTAGGAATATAGTGCGAAATAGTTTACATTACAATAAGAAAAAATATCCTTTTCTCATACATAATTCCCCCACTCGAAGATACCAGCCCGCCAATCTTTTTGGTGTGACGCCTAAGACGTAGTTCCCTTTGCAAACCCACTAACTACACTTGAAAAGTATAACTACTAAATTTGCACTGGTTTTATTTTACTCTTATTTTTATAAAGAAAGAGCAAATGAAAAATCTTTTAATCGTCCCAGTTTCTGAATAATTATAAGTATATTATCTTTTTTATGAAATATATAAAAATTTTATTAATGTTATATGATATATGAAAAGATTTTTTAGAATGAACTTTTTTTACTTGAACAATACGTATTAATAATATAAATTTGTTACGTACCCTTAGTAAAAAATTATGAATGTAAAATTAACATTGAAACTCAGCAAAGAAGCAATTGATAAGGCAAAATCTTATGCGAATAATACTAATGAGAGCTTATCTTCATTAGTGGAAAAATATTTTCGTTTAATTTCTTCGAAAATGAATACCAAAGATTTTGAAATTTCGCAAAACGTATTGGAGTTGTCCGGGATAATAAAGCTGGATAAAAAATTCGACCTGAAGAAAGAGTACCGTAAACATATTATAGAAAAATACGATTAGTGATAAAAATATTTATCGATTCGGACATAGTGCTTGATTTACTTGCAAAAAGAGAACCTTATTATATCTACGCGGCTAAACTATTCACTCTTGCAGATAAAAATAAAGTACAGTCTTTTACATCACCAATTGTGTTTTCAAACGTTCATTATATTTTAGCGAAATTAACTTCAAATGCATTGTCGCTGCATAGTCTTCGTAAATTAAAGACCATAGTAAAAGTATTACTAATCGATGAAAAAATTATTGAGCAGTCTCTAAATTCAGATTTCAAAGATTTCGAAGATGCAATACAATATTATACTGCTATCAACAGTGGAATAAAATTTATCATCACACGAAATAAAACAGACTACAAGAAAAGTAAAATTGCAGTATGTACAGCGGATGAGTTTTTAAAGATGCATGAATCGATATTTAGTTAAGGTTAGATTATGAGAAATAGACACAAAACAAATCCCTTACATCCGGGAGAAATTCTGTTGGTGAATTTTTAACTCCTATGGGTATTAGTCAATATAGGCTCGCAAAAGATATTAATGTCCCACCAAGAAGAATAAACGAGATCGTTTTAGGAAAAAGAGCAATCACCGCTGATACTGCTCTAAGGCTTTCACATTATTTTAGAGTGTCAGAAAGATTTTGGTTGAACTTACAGGTTAAATATAAATTTAGAGATTGCAAAAGATAAGCTTGAGGGAAGACTTAAAAGAGAAGTGAAAAGAGTTACAATACATTCATAATGTTCACTATAAAATATTATTCTGTGCAACAAGAAAGAGGTGCTCTAAGTTCACATCTAATTTATACAGAAATGAAATGTGTTAATATGTATTGTATACTTTATTAAAATTCGTGCAATTCGTGTCTGTCATAAATTTCTGTTGTGTCGGATTTATCCTCAAAGAACACTACCAACTATCAAATGGAAAGAAATAAAATAAAAAACTACTTTCTTACCCCTCAACCATCTTCACCGAAATCGGCAGATGGTCGCTAAAACCCATTTTGTTATAACTCTTCTTTACTGACGGTCTTCCGAACCGAATAGGAGTATTATACCTCCCTTTCACCAAACCATCAAACAACTCTGTCATTACAGAATTATCTTCAATACTGAATATACCATTGCTTAGAACAATTCCCTTTGAAATGAGAAATTGATCGATCATCAATGGCTCGGAATTAAATACATAACTCCCGATTCTTTTGCCCGTAATCTCCCACATCAAATTGTATAGATAGGGATTTCTTCCATACACAACTTTATACCTGCTAATGGTAGAAAGAGCATATTCTGTTAGTGATCTGTTAAAGGGCTCGTCATTAAAATCCCCCATTAATAATACTGAAGCTTTCGAGCCTTTTATTTCAAGTATACGTTTCATCCAATAGCTTAATGTTTCACCCGCCATCATCCTGTAGGGTTCTGAACTGTATTGTCCTCCACTCCTCGAGGGCCAATGATTACCGATGACTATAAGTTCATTTCCGTCTTTTGTTTTAAGAGTTACCTGCAATATATCTCTCGTTGAACTTCTTTTCAAGACTTCATAACTGAACATTAAACCATCATAGATATATTTATTGGAATCATATATAAATGCGATGTCGATTCCTCTCTGGTCTTTCGTATCATGATGCAGTACTTTATATTTTCTGCCAGGAATATCCAAACTCGACACAAGTTTTTTTACAACATTCTCATTCTCTACTTCACATACGCCTAATAGATCAGGACCCTTATTATCGTTGATCTGTTTTATTACAGATGACAGGTTGTTTATCTTTCTATCCAATACAGAATTAGTCCAGCCTTTTAATTCAGCCTTCAATCCTTTTGCCAGCCATTCCGGGCGAATATCAGAATCATATACATCGAAAAGATTCTCGACATTCCACCATGTTATATAATGATTTGTCATGATAATTACTATTTATTTAAAAAAAGAAAATGAATGATTTACTCAATACTGAAAAATTAACTTTTATTTCCGGATACATCACTCCAGGATTGTGGTGAATAAAACTTAAATGTTTCCCTGCGATATGTACCATAATATAAAGCTCCCCATACGGGAGTCTTCTGATAATAGTAAAGATTACCCGAAGTAATATCATATATTGATGGATACTCTGCAGCAGCAAAATGTTTCGGACAGTATGTGTTAATAGTGGAATGCAAATCATTCGATATATTGTCAACTACTAATAAAGGATATACCACGAGCATTGCACCAAATCCTAAAGGATTACCGGTCCTATGACCCATCGCAAAATCGAATACTTGATTACTGAAAGATTTTAGATACTCTCCTGTTGCATTTTCTTTCATGTAATTAACAAAACAATAGGTATCAACTTTTCCAAACTTAGAAGCTTCCACCCTGCTTCGTTTGAATATTCTGTTAACATGAACAGTCCCAGGAATTTCTACCGGAACTAATCCGTAATACTGAACCCACCTGTCAAGCATCAAAAAATAATTGTTAAGTTTTTCCTGCAATTTCTCTTATTTGATTTCCGAAAAAGAGAATATAGTAATAAGGCAAGACCTTTGAAATTGAATAATTATAGATAAGCAATTCCATCCACTTTCGAAAATAAAAAAACTTCTCAGAAAATCTTTGAAGGTTTTGAAAACAGTGTACCAATTTGAAATGTTACCGAATATATGTTGGTTTTTGTATGAATGACGTGGGGTAATATAAAAAAAAGGGCGGGACTTATTCTAATCGGAAAGAATTTTTACTTTGGAATATTTTAGGACAGGGTTCTATCCAAAGGGTACCTATCTGCTACAGGGTGTCGCCGCCCTTTTAAAATCTATTTTATTTTAATGAACTATGTAATTCTATTGAAACTATTTACAACTCTTATAAAAAGGGCGGGACTTATTCTAATCGGAAAGAATTTTTACTTTGGAATATTTTAGGACAGGGTTCTATCCAAAGGGTACCTATCTGCTACAGGATGTCGCCGCCCTTTTATAATCTATTATATATTTTAATGAACTATGTAATTTAATCTAATTCTGTATACGATATATTAATTTTAAAGAAATAAATCAAGCCTAAAATTATAATGGTGACATTAATGTTAAGACATGTAATAGCTAACAATGTTGGATAAAATAAAATTCCAAAAAATTACAACATATCTCTGAATATAAAAAACAATATCAGAATTCCAAAAATGAGAAACGCAATGTATGTTTGAATTCTACCTGTTTGAATTTTTCTAAATATAAGACCAAAGAATGCAACAATACCTCCTGTCAAATTAACAAGACCATCAACAAAAAAGTTATCAAACTTACCGCTTACTTTTGATGAAAATTGTGTAAACGATCCCGAACCATTAACAAGACCATCAACGATATATTTATCAAACCAGTTGGATACTCTTGTTAATAAAAATGTCCCGCTGATTATAGTTTTGTCATACAACTCATCGAAGTACCATTTATTCAATGAGAATTTATAAATTGGATTGAATGTTTCAGTAAGCTTTTTGACATTAACTTTCTTCCAGTGATAAAATAGATATGCTGCCAAAATACCTATGCCAGCACAAAGTAATGATAAGAACATAGCAGTATAATGAGCATGGTGCACTGCTTCCAGAAATTCCACTTTAGGAAGTATTTTATAAACGGCACCGCTCGTCCCTGCAAGAATCATTTCAGGGGCTTCAAGCATTTTAACTAACCAACCTGATTCTGCATTGAATGGATTAGGAGTATAGAAAGCGAAAAATGATAATATCGCTAAACCAACCAAAGGAGCTGTCATCACGAACGGTGATTCTTTACAATGATCATAAGCTTCTTTATTTCGAGGTTCTCCATAGAAAGTTTTTATTAAAAGCCTGAACATGTAAAAAGCGGTCAATGCGGCAACCCCAAAAGCAACTACAGGGATTATGTAATGGAAACCACCGTTTATATTTGCAAAAGCAAGTGAGGCAGATAAAATAGAATCTTTACTCAAGAATCCCGATGTAAACGGGACGCCACAAATCGAAAGTGTGGAAATCAAAAACGTATAATAAGTAATTGGCATCTTCTTCCTGAGCCCTCCCATATCTCCGACATCTTGTTTGTGATGCATTCCAATTATAATAGAACCCGCAGCAAGGAACAGACATGCTTTGAAGAATGCATGCGTTACAAGATGGAACATTGCGTAAGTATAAGCACCAATACCAAGAGCCATAATCATGTATCCAAGCTGGCTTATAGTTGAATAAGCAAGGACTTTTTTAATATCATTCTGAGTAATTGCAATCGAAGCAGCAATAAAAGCTGTAATCGCTCCGATATAAGTTATAACTGTTAAAGCGTCGGGTGAGAACATAACAAACTTTCGTGCAACCATGTAAACACCGGCAGCAACCATCGTGGCAGCGTGGATCAATGCTGAAACCGGAGTAGGACCTTCCATAGCATCGGGTAACCAAACATGAAGCGGAAACTGAGCTGATTTACCGACTGCTCCGCAAAAGAGTAACACCCCTGCAGCCGTTAACAAACCTCCTGACAATCTTCCAGCTTCGACCCCTGCGAATATTTCACTAAAGTTAAAAGTATGCAGAGTTGTAAAGATTATCAGAATACCAAGAAAGAAACCCACATCACCTACCCTGTTGACAATAAAAGCTTTCTTTGCAGCTTCGTACGGAGCTTTCTTTTCATACCAGAAACCAATAAGCAAATACGAACTCACTCCAACAAGCTCCCAAAATACATACATGATAAGAAGATTGTTAGTGAGAACTATACCTAACATTGAGAATGTGAATAGTCCGAGAAATGCAAAATACCTGTGATACTTCTTATCACCCTCCATATATTTTATCGAGAACAGATGAACAAAAGAGCTAATAATATTAACCACAACCAGCATTATAGCTGAGAGCTCGTCTACAATAAATCCCGCACTGAATCTCAATTCACCAAACAAGGGACTAGCACCAAGATTAAACCATTCAAATGATATGGAGTATACACCTGAATTAGTTAGTCCGATAAGTATTATTATAGAAATTATTAAATTCAAAAAAAGTAATCCGGTTGCCAACCAATCACCTCTCCTCGGAAGTCTCTTACCGAAGAAAATTAAGATAAGAAAAGATATTATTGGTATAAATAGAACCGATATTGATAAATATAATAACGGGTTGTCCATCTGTATATAATTATTTAATTCTTAAACATTATGATAAAATGTATTCTGTTATTCTTTTAAAGTTCGGACTTCATCAATGTTAATTGTAGAGAAGTTGTTGTATATATTTAAAACGATTGCAAGAGCAATTGCTGCTTCGGCAACGGCGAGGATTATTACAAAGATAGATATAACCTGACCGTCGACACCGAGACCTCCATATCTTGAGAAAGCTATTATGTTTATGTTCGCTGCATTCAACATGAGTTCAATGCCCATCAGAACAAGTATAGCATTTCTTCTTGAAACAAGTGCGAATAAACCTATTCCAAAAAGTAAAGCACTGACTATTAAAAAATGATTAAGTCCAACTTCCATTTATTTACTATCTTTAATTTTTAAATTTAATTTCTCAAACTTCATTTGCTTTTCCGGGCATACATAGCAGCCCCTATCAATGCAATGAGCAAAATGATTGACGCTATTTCAAACGGGAGCAAATAATCCGTTAAAAGCAATACACCAATTTTATCAATAGTTTCATCGTATTTAACAACTTCTGCAACTTTCCAATTTGTTGTCAACATTATAAAAATCAGTACGGCTGTAATTCCAATAACAAAAATTGCAGATGTCAAAGCATTTATGTTCTTTGTTTTAAGTTTTACATCTGTAATCTTTGTCGTAAGCATCACACCAAAAATCAATAATACAAGTATGCCGCCAATGTAGATCATTATCTGTGTAACTGCAATAAAATCTGCATGAAGTAATACAAAAAATCCTGCAACTCCGAAAAGAGTTATGAACAATGAAACAGCAGAATAAATGATGTTCTTCGAAAGTACGACTATAAAAGCCGATACTACAGTAATTATTGCAAACGCATAAAATATTCCATCATATAATGACATAATTAAGAATCCTTTGAAGGTTTATCATCAGATTTTGAGTCCGGACTTTCATCTGATTTATTTTTATCATTCGTTTCTGGTTTTAAAGGTACTTTTTTTTCAGGCGGCTTTTTCGCAGCAGCTTCCTTTTTCTTTTGCATTTCTAACGCCCACTCTTCGGCTTTTTTCCTTTTTTCTTCAGCTTGTTCTTTAGTCAAATCCGTAAAGTCATAAACTAAATCATTTCTTTGGAATTCCGAAAATTCAAAAACATCAGTCATATAAATGCATACCGTCGGACAGGGAAAAACGCACAATTCACAATAGCAGCATTTCGCAAAATCGATAGTGAATTTAGGGACAAAAAGAGCTTTTTTCTTTCCGGCTGATGTTTCGCCTGTCTTACCTACTTTATCACCAGGTACTGCTTTGATCGTTTCAATTTTAATACAGTTAACAGGACAGGCTCTGACACATTGATCACACCCGATACAATCATCAATATTAACATACAATCTGTTTCTTTCTCGTTCAGGTAACTGCAACCGCTGCTCCGGATATTGAATGGTTATATTTTTATAAAACAATAAATGCTTTAATGTAATCATCATGCCAATCCATATCGTGGAAAATCCTAAATAAATATTTTTGAAATACTTTCTCATATGTTACTTAACAATCTGTATTAAATGTTAAAAAGTTTTCTGATTTAATTTATAGAACTATATATAATCCTACCGCAAACAAATTAATAAATGATACCGGTATAAGATATTTCCAGCATAAAATCATTAACTGGTCAACTCTCAATCTTGGTAAAGTCCATCTAAGCCACATTTGGACAAAAACAAATATACATCCTTTCAAAATAAACCATATAATCTGGGCAACTGGTGTGTTTAGAACAGGAATGAGTTCACCAAAAGGAGACTGCCATCCACCTAAGAATAAAGTTGCCACAATAGCGGACACAGCAAACATCTGTCCGTACTCTGCAAAGAAGAACATTGCGAACTTCATTCCGGAATATTCCGTATGAAAACCTGCTACAAGTTCGCTTTCCGCTTCCGGTATATCGAAAGGAGTTCTGTTTGTTTCTGCAAGCGTAGAGATATACAAAACCATGAAAGCGGCAAAAAGAAACGGAAGTAATATATACTTCGTTGCTCCTCCGGGACCACCAAAAATAAACCAGTTCAGAATTCCTCCACCTTGAAGCTCTACTATCTCCTGCATGCTCAAAGTTCCGGCAATCATCACAACTATTAAAATTGCTAATGCAGTGGGAATTTCATAGCTAATTATCTGGGCAACAGCTCTCATAGCTCCAAATAAAGAATACTTATTGTTTGATGCCCAACCTGCAATCAAAATACCAACGATACTCAAAGAAGTAATTGCTAAAAAATAAAATATCCCAATGTTCAGGTCTGCACCAATGTACAAACTACAAAATGGAATCACAGCATAACCCATAAACGTTGCCGTAAAAACAATAAAAGGAGCAAGATTATAAAGCAGTTTATCAGCTTTTGCAGGAGTTATGTCTTCTTTCTGAAATAATTTAATCATATCAGCAAGAGTTTGTAATATTCCTTTACCTACTCTGTTAGGTCCGTACCTATCCTGCATGTAAGCTGAGACCTTTCTTTCTGCTAACACCGCTCCCAATGCAAAAAGGCTTAGAAATATCAATACTGGAACCGGCATAATAATATAGGTTAGTATATTATCACCAAAAGTATCTATAAGAAATTGCTCCATTTATCAGCTGTAAAAATTTATTTTAATAGTTTTTAATAAAAAAAAATAATTACTCAATTAACTATCTGTCAATTTCACCGAGGACAATATCTAAACTTCCGATTATTGCAACTATATCAGCTATCATAGCACCCTGTGATATTTGAGATATCAAACTCAAATTGCAAAAAGCGGGTGATCTTGCTTTGACTCTTTTTGGATTAACTGTTCCGTCACTAATAATGTAATATCCAAGTTCACCCCTGGGAGTTTCTGTGCGAAAATATATCTCACCTTCCTGGGGACGTACTCTCTTTGGTACTGCTGACAAAACATCTCCTTCAGGAATATTATCAATAGCCTGTTCAATAATCTTTAATGATTCCTCCATTTCATATACTCTGACCATGTAACGATCCCAGCAATCTCCAACAGTTCCCTTTTCACCCTCACCTACCGGTATATCGTAATCGAATTTATCATAGATTGAATAAGGATCATCTTTTCTTAAATCAAACTTAACACCTGAACCGCGTAGTGTCGGACCGCTCGCTCCAGCATTGATCGCAACATCAGGCGGTAACACACCAATGTTTGCAGTTCTATCTATAAAAATCTTATTGTAAGATAGTAAATTATTTAAATCCTTTATTCTCGGTCTGAAATATTTCACAAAATCTTTTACCTTCTTTTGAAAATCTTCAGGAATATCCCGTGATACTCCACCAATCCAAATGTAATTATAAAGCAATCTTGCTCCGCATGTAATCTCGAATATCTCAAGAATCCTTTCTCTATCAATAAAACAATAAAGAAACGGTGTAAATGCTCCTATATCAAGTCCGTTCGTTCCTATTGCAACAAGGTGAGAAGCTACCCGCTGAAGCTCTGCCATTATAACTCGTATATACTCGACTCTTTCGGGCACTTCGATACCCATTAACTTTTCGACAGCAATTGCATAACCGAATTCATTACTTATTGATGCCAGATAATCCATTCTATCGCAATAAGGAATAACCTGAGGATATGTCATAGCTTCGGCATGTTTTTCGAAACATCTGTGAAGATAACCAATATGCGGCTTCACATCCTCTATTATTTCACCATTCATGACAAGTTCTAACCGGAGTACCCCATGAGTAGAAGGATGCTGGGGTCCCATGTTCAAAATCATTTCTTCAGTTTTTAGCTCTGCCATCTTTAATGTTTAGATTCAAATTTATCGAGTAAATAATATGTAAAATTTAACGAAGGGGGATTTGTCCTGTTAAAGCCCCATTTTACAATTCCTGTATTTTTTGATAACCATAACTCGGAATTAAAAGATATGGATATCGTATAATTTATATGTATGCAATCTTCATAAACCACGTTCATCGTCTTAATTTTTTCATGTGTGTTAATAATGCTGGCATTCCACTCTCCCATCTTCCAGTTGAATCCTTCGCGTATATCAGAGTCACGAGGTATAAGAAGACTTTCATTTTTATTTTCATCGATAATGTAAACGTCACCAGATTCTTTAACAATTAAAGTTGTCTTTTCTTCCTTTAACCAAAAGAAGGGGAATGAATTAAACACAACCTTAATTTCATCAAAGGTTTTTTCCTGATCAGTTATTTCGACATCATAATTGTCTTTTTCTTCTCCGGGTTTTTCGATTGAGTAGCGCCAGTGATTACCAACACTTACCGGGAAAAATTCATTTTGAAAGAACGCAGTGGAATCATTTAATTGCTTATCATCACTTTTCTTATCTATCGTTGAGCATTCAAAAGATGTAAATACAAATAAAGGTAAAAAACTAAAATATAGAAAACTGTGTATCATCTCTTTCAATAACGTACTTTCATCCCTTTATAAAATTCCTGCACTTTATAATCTTTTCTCAAAGGATAACCTTCCCAGTCATCCGGTAATAATATTCTACGCAAATCAGGGTGGTCTTCGAACACAATTCCGAAAAGATCATAAGCCTCCCTCTCATGCCAGTCAGTTGTAGTCCATATGTTGGAAACAGTTTTAACATTGGGTTCATTCTTCGGTACAATAACTTTAATCATCAATTTATGCTTATGAACAAAAGAGTATAAATTATAAACTACAGCAAGATTTTCCTCATCATAATCCACCCCACTGAGTGAACTTAAAAAATCAAACTGCAGTCTTTCTTCATCTCTCAAAAATAAAGAAATTGCATTTATTTTACTTGGAGCAATTATCAAGAAAGGTTCTACAGGAATGTCAGTTTTTAATTCAATAGTTTCTTTCTCAAATACGGAATTTAAAATTGATAAGATCTCAGATATATCCATTCAGTTTATCTAATAATAAAATCTATTTTTTAAAATATATTAAGTTGTAAAAACTAAGATAACGCATTTTACGAAACTTTTTTAGCAATCGACTGCGATCGAATTTTCTCCTGTAAATGAATAAGTCCTTCAAGTAATGCTTCCGGTCGTGGCGGACAACCCGGTATATAAACGTCTACGGGAATAATCCTGTCAACACCTTTTAAGACATGATACCCGTGTTCCCAATAAGGACCGCCGCAGTTTGAACAACTACCCATAGATAAAACGTATTTAGGATCCGGCATTTGGTCATACAATTTTTTTACTCTCGTTGCCATCTTTAGCGTAACCGTTCCCGAAATTATAATTACATCGCTCTGTCTTGGGGAAGGTCTTGGAATTATTCCAAACCTATCGAGGTCATAATGAGAAGCTGCTGTTGCCATCATTTCAATGGCACAACACGCAAGACCAAAACTCATTTGCCACATTGACGATAATCGTGCCCAGTTTAAAAGTTTGTCGGCAGAAGTTATAATTATATTGCCGCTTTCGAATTGTTCTACTTTACTGTCGAGTTTATTTAATATTCCCATAAATTATATTACAAGATCTATTTTTGGCTATTAAAAATTTCCCTTTCGAGTTTTGGTATTACAGGTTTAGGTTTATCCCAGTAAAGATCACCTTTCGCAAGAACATATATAAAACCAAAAATCAAAATTATTAGAAATATAGCCATTTCAACGAAAGCTATCATACCCATCTCTCTGAAAACTACAGCCCATGGGAAAAGAAAAACAATCTCAACGTCAAATACTATAAATATTAATGCTACTACATAGAACCTTACGTTGAACTTGAGCCATGTTTCTCCTATTGTATTTTCACCGCATTCGTAAGTTGATAATTTTTCTTTTGAAGGTCTTTTCGGATAAAAGACTTTTGATGCAAGTAGTACAAAAGCTACGAACGCTACTGCGATAATCATAAAAACTAAAACTTGACCGAAGTCAGATAACATTTTTGAGTCCGTTTATTTTAAGATGTAATGTTGATTAGATTTGAATTTTTTAAGTGTCGTAAATTAGACTAATCTCTCCTGAAAAATACTTATATTTATTTCCATTTTCAATTTCAACTTTTATACCACCATCCAAATCGATATCTAAGACTTTTGCTTTGATTTCTTTTGCATCTTCCACAGTTCTCAAAGATATTTTTTTATCTATCAAGTTTGTGTTTTGCTTCCATAAGGTTAACAACTTTTCAGCAGAGTTTATCAAATCAAGATTATTATAAAACTTTTCGATTATCATTATTATTAAATCTTCTAAATTCGTCTCTTTTGAAAGTTCTCTGTAAAAAGATGTCGCTTTAATTTTTATAAAATCTGTGAACTCCTTTTGATTTACGTTTACACCAATGCCAATTAAAAATCTTTTGTTGTCTGATTGCAAATTCTGAAGCTCTGTCAGTATCCCCGCAACCTTGTTGTTATTCAGCATTACGTCGTTGGGCCACTTAAGGGAAAAACTGGAATTGGGATAGTTTGAAAACTTTTCTTTAAATACCGTAATTAAAATGTATGACGTATAGAAATTTACAAGGTGTGCTTCATCAATAGTGAGTTGAAAATTTTTAACCAATGTTATCGTTATGTTCTCATCCTTTTCCGCTTCCCAGACTCTTCCAAATCTTCCAATACCACTCTTTTGATGTGAGGCTATTACCAGTACATCACTCGATGTCTTATTCTCTTTAGCATATTTATTAGTAGAATCTAATTGCTCAAAATATACAATATCTTTTAAATATCCTTCCTTAACCAAACTACTGCGAATCTTGTCAATATCCATGGGTGTTAAATTAAACAAAAAAAGTTAAACTTTAAAATCTAAAAGTTTAACTTCATTAAATAAAAAAATATAATGGAACAATCGGTTTTTGGAATTTACTATTATCTTTTCTTCGCAGGTCCCAACGGTTCATCGGGTTGTGATTTTTTAATCTCTCTTTCTTCTCTCAAAGATTTAGCAGGTTTATCTTTATCATTATTATTATTATTATCGTCTTCATATCTTTTATTAACTTCCGTAGTTTTGTCTCTGTTTTTTTTCCTAATCTCTTCAATTCTTTTTTCAATCTCAGGACTTTGTTCATACGTTAAAGCCAGGTAACAATCAATTCTGCCAAATCCATAATATTGATCCCACCCGGGTTTATCCTCTCTCGGATCGCCGACCTTATCTCTTGCTGTAGCCATAATAATTTTTTTTATCTCATCGACAGACCGTGTTCTTTTTTGTGATAATAACAGCGAAGCAAGTGCACTTACCATTGCAGTTGACTGCGATGTTCCGCTCCAATACACATCGTAATTATAAGCATCTTCATAATCCAATCCGTAAATTTTATTTCCCGGGGCAACAACCGCAATATGTTTACCCCAGCAGCTTCCACCTCCCCAGGTAAATTTTTTGCATCTTTTATCATCGGAGTCCGTTGCTCCAACAGCAAAGACACCATTCAAACTTGCAGGATAGTAATCTTTATTGTTACCTCTGTTCATCATTGCCGCTACAACCAATACTCCACTCTCGTTAGCATAATCTACAGCCGTCTTTAAAGTCTTAGAATAATCGTCCCCGCCTTCACTCATATTAACAATCTTAGCTCCATTATCTACAGCATACTTAATAGACTCTGCCCACCAGGCATACTCACCATAATTATCGTCGCTGAGATTTTTACAATTCATTAATTTCGAACTTTGATTGATCCCGGCAAAGCCGATATTGTTATTAGTATTTGCTCCAATTACTGAAGCAATATTTGTTCCGTGTCCAAACCCATCCTCAGGATTTTTTTCATCGTATGCAAAATCCCAACCCCTGTAATCATCAACGTAACCGTTACCATCATCATCTCTTTTATTGTTAGGTATTTCTTTGCTGTTGAACCACATTCTTCCTTTTAGATCGGGATTATTGTCATCTATACCAGAATCACATATTGCAATTATTATATCATCACTACCTGTTTCAATATCCCAGGCTTTCACCATATTAATATCTGCTCCAATCTTCGATTCTCGTCCGTTGGTCGGCATTATTAAGCCATCATTTTTTAAATACCATTGTTTACTGAACATCTCATCATTCGGTATTGCAAAATCGGTTTCGCTTCCCTTACTTCCGGCAGCACTTCCAATGAAATTCGGTTCACAGTATTCAATATTTTCATCCGAGTTATAATCATTTACAATTTTATTTATATCCATTTTCACTGATTCATCGATATAAAATACATAAATGCATGACATATTAAATTTATTATATAAATATTCGCTGCCATTATTCAACTTAAATAATTTTTTAATCTTCTTTATCCTAAATTCGGAGTTCTTCTCATCGATAGATTGAATCCCGGTTAAAGTGGAAATCTCACCTGTAGCTTCGGAGATTCTTAATTCACTTTTTGTCTTTACGAGGAATTTGTTTTTTGTAAAATATGAATTGTCAAAATTTTTTTCTGTCTTCAGTTCGGTTCCAGAAAAAGCAAAAAGAAACAGTATCAAAGAAGTAAGTAATATTATTTTCATATCTATATAAAATATTTACTGAAATGCATTTCTAATTAAAGTAATATGCAACACCTAAACTTAATTTTAAGCCATCTATGAATACTTTCGAATTCAAATCTTTTTCAAAATCATAAGTTACTCCATTTAGAACTGCCTGGTTAGTCGGGTAACTACTTTGTACCCTGTACTGTGCCTGGCGAAAACGGACCTCAAATAATGCCGATATATTTTTTTCGAAAAAATATTCTAAACCACTTAAAACATGTATATTCAACAGTGCTTCTCTTGATTTAGTTTCAGTTTCCATTCCGAGAATTTTTCTGATTCTATCTCCGAAGTAAACACCAACCCCACCGCCGAGATATACTCTCAATTCATCCGTTATACTGGGCACATTGAATATTAAAGAAAGCTCAATCGGAATCATCCACACAGTTTCCGTTGCCCTTACCTTTACAAAATTTGTATCACTTTCTAATAACTGTGTAAGTTCATTATCATAAATCTTAATATACTCTGTTGTTATCCCAATGTACAGATCATCACGAAAGAATTTTTTTCTTAAAGAGATCCCATATCCATAACCACCTTTTAACTCGTCGAATACATTCTTCTCAACAAGATTATATGAATTCGGATATAACTGGATCGAAGCAGATGAAACATAATTCCCGGTTACCGATAAAGATAATCCTTCATACAATGAGGAAAAAGAAAAAACCTGTGAGTATGAAATTGAAGAATTTAAAATAAATAAAAGTACGAATAATATTTTCAAATTATGTTTCATACAACTCAAAATAAAAATCCATTATATTATTGAAAATTTATTACTCTCACAGTTCATAAAATATAATGGATTTTTTTATTAAAAAGATTCCTAAAAATTAAAAGAATCTATCCCTGTTGTCAATTATATCAGCTTTATTCTGCAGATTCGCTAACCATTCCTGTATTACAGCTTGTTGTTTTGTTTGCATCAACTGATTTCGAATTTCCGCTCCTTTACTCATATAATCCTGCTGGTTAAAAGGAGTTATAGATTTTAATTTCACTATATAATACCCGTTGTTACCTTTTATGGGATTGGATAATTCACCCGGTGTCATGTTGAAAACAACATTGTTGAAAGCATAATCCATTCCTATCTTAGCATAGGGTTTTGAAACTGAAACACTATCCGCAGTTTCAACAATGTAATTCGGGTCAAGCGTTGTTAAAGAATTCAAATCACTATTTTGAATTTTTCCCATCAAGTCATCGGCAACCTGTTTGAGTAAAGCAAACTTTTTCTCCATTACAACTTTTGGCTGTATTAGTGTCGTCTTTATTGAATCGAAATTCTTGTAACCTTCCGGAATTTTCTCGACAAGTTGATAAACACCATATCCACCCTGTATTCTAAAAGGTCCGTCCATTTCATAAATATCACTTTCAAAACCAAAACTAATCAAACTTTTATTTTGTCCTGCACCGGGTATAACCCCATCCCTTGTAACCTCGGGAGTTGCTAATACAGGCATCTTCAAAGTTAACGCGAGTGTATCTATATTAGCACCTTCCTCAATACTAAAAATAAAATCTTCCGCACCTTTCTTTGCAGCGTCTTTCGTTCTTGAACCAGATTTCACAGTCATTTTTAACTCAGCAAATTTAAACTCTTTTTTGCTTTTACCCTTTATCTTAAGAATATGAAAACCATACTGAGTTTTTATAGGTCCTATGATATCACCTACATTACCATCCATAGCAGCAGTTTCGAATTCGGGAACCATTGCTCCTTTAGTAAACCAACCAAGGTCTCCTCTGTTTTGTTTTGCTGATGGATCTTCTGATAACATGAATGCAAGATCCTCAAATTTTTCATTTCCCTTTGCTCTCTTTAAAATGTCTTCTGCTTTTTTCTTAGCAGCAAGAGTGTCTGTTCCAAAATTCACCATTATATGCGAGGCATTTGCATAAAGATCATCTCCCTCTTTTGAACCTAAGAATCTAACAACCTTGTACCCATCCTGGTCAATAATTAAATTTGAAACTTCATCTTGTTGCGCTTTAACTAAAAAATCTAACGCACCTTTACCAATGGTGTTAAGTTTTTTAAAATTCTCATCAAAAGGAGATTCGGATATATCATTAACAAGTTTTATTAACGATGAATCATCAATACTTGAATTTTTAAAATCTTCTATATAAGCATTGAGTTGTTTCTCAACTACGGCAGAGTCTTCGGCGGTAGGAGCATCAGAAAAAATTACGTACCTGAATCTTACAGCTTCTTCCTGCTTAAACTCATCTAAATGCTCGTCATAATACTTCCGTAATTCTTCATCCGATACATTATTTATAGAAGTGTCAGTAATGGAGTTCAGACTCAACGATATAAAATCGAAGTTTGCTATTATATTATCATCTTTATACTTTTGAAGAACATCGCCTTCTGTTACGATAACCGAACTAACAATTATTGATTGAAGCTTTTCGCTTAGTATAGTTTCTCTTAAATAATTTTCGACCTGGCTCCAGAATTCCCGCACTTCAGGTCTTTTATCACCGAGGGCTTGCTGGTATACTGCCATATTGAACACACCGGTTGAATCCATGAAATTTCTCTTTACAACCTCCGGTAGTGTTTCAGGTCGGTTATAAATCCAATCAAGTATTTCCGCATCAGACACTTTTATTCCAAGCTTATTTATTTCCTGTCTGGTTAATGTTTGAGTCACAAGATTATTCCATACCTGTTCTCTTATCTGCTCCATAGTTGCTTCGTCAATATCTTTCCCTTCATTCTCAAGTCTCATTTGCTCAACTTGCTGCTGAACTGCCTGCTCATATTCCTGGTATGTTATTTCTACACCATTAACTTCTCCAAAAGTCGTACTCTGACCGCTCATACCCATATAATCCATACCCCACTCAAAAATAATCGTACCTAAAAATGCTATGATCAAAATGATAATAATAAGCGGCATCTTATCGCGCATTTTATTCATAATACCTTGTGGACGATGCACCTTCTTCTTTTTCTGCAAACTTCTATCCATTACTTAAATAGGCTCCTTATTTAAAATAGATTTATAAATTATATAATTGTGCAAGCTAAATTTTTTGCTTTGTAAAATCAATGAATAATCATCAATTCAAAAACTGATATACAGTTTTATAAAAAACCTAAAAGAGTCTCTTACTATTCATCTAATTCAAGTTTTAACAATTCGAGGAATCTGAGATTTCCGTCAAGATTTTATGTAAGACAAACTGCGACTTAAAAATAATCCATTATCCTACAGACTTTAACAGTATAATAACTTATATTCTCTGAGTCGGAATAATACTTATGAGAGATGAGATTGAAAGATTGAAAATGGAAAAGTAATAGCATACAGGTTTTAGGGATAAGCGTTCTTTTATAAATAAATAGCTTTCTATTTTTAAGAAATATCGTTCTATTTTAATTAAGAAGTGCTCTATTTTTAGCGAACATAGAACTATATTCGGAAAAAAGAGGGCTATATTTGGAAAAAAGTGAACTATATTTGGAAAAAAGTGAACTATATTTGGTAAAAAGTGAACTATATTTGGAAAAAAGTGAACTATATTTGGTAAAAAGAGAACTATATTTTGGAAAAAGAGAACTGTTTTTTGAAAACCTTCGCAAAATTTTGCTGATTTTAAGCTTTTTAAAAATGCAACGAAATCTATAAAATATTACTCATAAACTAAAATCCGGTTTATACCGGGTAAGGAGAAAAATTAAATGAACGTACCATCAGAAAAACCAGACGTTTTAGAACAACAGCTACGAGATGAAGCGGGGGGAATAACTACCAATACTGCAATATGGCCTCCTACGAATGCTCCGACCGAAGCTGAAGTTACCACTGTTGCCGATACGCTGCATACTTATCAGCAGACTGCCGAACAAAAGGAAGCAGACGCCGAACAAGCACAAGCAGTCAGAGACCAGTATATAGAAGCTACTGCCAAACCGATGTATATAAAAGTCCGTGACCAGGTATATTCTACTCATGGGAAAAAATCCGATAAAATTCTTGATTATAATTTAAGCAAAACGAAAGAATCGACAGGAGAGCCGCCTCAAACACCAACCAATCCTACGATTGTTCAAAGTAATGACGGAACGGCGTTTATCGTTACGTGGAAAAAAGTTACAAAAGCAAAGACTTATGAAGTGTGGTACGGAGTCTCGACCAATGCAGCGGACGACCAGACAGTTCCTGATATGAGTTTCCTCGATACGAGCACAAAAGCGTCTTATACGCATATAGGAATTGCGAAGGGTTCGAGATATTTTTATGGAATCAAAGCTGTAAATCCTAACGGAAAGTCTGAACTTTCAGCTGCGGAAAGCAGAGTAGCGAATTAAAAAACTCATCCCCCTTTAATTCCCCCTTCTCTTTCTAAGAGAAGGGGGTAGGGGGGTTGAGTTGGATAAAAGAAAGCTATGCTAAATAAAGCAACAAAAGTAGCAAGAGAATTAAGAAGGAAATCCACAACGGCTGAGAAAATTTTCTGGGAAGAAGTAAGAAACAGAAAAGTTTTAAATAGAAAATTCAATCGTCAATTCCCGATTCATTTCGAGTATGACGGAATAAAAAGATTTTTCATAGCTGATTTTTATTGTTATGAGAAAAATTTAATTGTTGAAATAGATGGAGGTATTCATGAGCAACAAAGGGATTATGATATGTTGAGAACTGCGATTATTAATGAATTAGGATTAAAGGTGATAAGATTTAAAAATGAATTAGTTAAGAATAATTTAGATAAAGTTATTGAGAGTTTAAAGAAGTTTTTATAACTCATCCCCCTTTTATTCCCCCTTCTCTTACAAGAGAAGGGGGATAGGGGGTTGAGTTGGAAAAAAGAAAGCAATGCTAAATAAAGCAACTAAAGTAGCACGAGAACTAAGGAGAAAATCTACAACGTCTGAGAAAATTTTCTGGGATGCAGTAAGAAACAGAAAAGTTTTAAATAGAAAATTTAACCGTCAATTCCCGATTCATTTCGAGTATGACGGAATAAAAAGATTTTTCATAGCTGATTTTTATTGTCATGAAAAAAATTTAATTGTTGAAATTGACGGTGGTATTCATGAGAAACAGAAAGATTATGATAAATTGAGAACTGCTATTATTAATGAATTAGGATTAAAAGTGATAAGATTCAAAAATGAATTAGTTAAAAATAATTTAGACGAAGTTATTGAGAGTTTAAAGAGGTATTTATAACTCATCCCCCTTTTAGTTCCCCCTTCTCTTACAAGAGAAGGGGGTTAGGGGTTGAGTTGGAAGAATTAAATTATAATCAACTCACCCTCTAACTCCCTCTCTTAAGAAGAGAGGGAGGACTTCTTGTTTCCCTTCTCTTTGTAAGAGAAGGGTTAGGGATGAGTTGGAAAATAGAAAACATTGAATTTTTTTGCTTAAACCACGTAGGACAATGTCCTATTTGAAATTAAAGTTAAATTGCTTAAATTATCGTAGTTTTTTAGTACTTTAATTTTTTCTATCACACTCAATAGGCAAAATAAAAAGAGTTAATTTAGGAGAATAAAAACGATGGATAAAAAAATATTATTATCCAAGAAGCCAATGGTAATCATTGGTATATTTGTTTCAATTATTATAATCATTGGAGGTTACCTTTATTATACGGGCGAGAGGGATTCATTCCGTAAAGAAAAACACAATGAGCTAAAAGCAATAGCTGGGTTGAAGATAAACCAGATATTGAAATGGCGTAAAGAAAGATTAGCCGATGTAAAGGTTACAACACAGTCAGAATTTTTCGAGAAAGCAATCGCTCATTGGATTAATAACAGGGATAATCCCATTCTTAAAGAAGAAATTTTAGAAAGGTTAAGGCTTTCACAAAAGGAATTTGTATATGAAGATATATGTATAACCACAACAAAAGGTGAGCTTCTCTTATCGGTTGTGGGAAACACTGAGGTAATTGATTTGATAATTAAACAGGAGGTTATAAAGACTACGGAAAAGAGAAAAATTATTTTTAGTGATTTTTTAAATGCCCAATTGACGGGAAAGTACATTTAGCATTATCCTCACCACTTATAAATGATAATGAAGTGTTCGCAGTAATGGTTTTCATAGTAGACCCGAACGAATATATTTTCCCTCTGATACAAAGCTGGCCCACACCGAGCGAAACAGCCGAAACATTAATATTAAGAAAAGATGGTGACAGCGTACTGTTCATTAATGAATTATGCCACAGGAATAACACTGTATTGGAATTGACCGTACCTCTTTCAGACGAAGAAATTACTGCAGTGCAGGCAGTCTTAGGTTATGAAGGGATATTCGAAGGTAAGGACTACCGAGGAGAAGATGTTTTGGCTGATATTAATAAAATTCCGGATACGCCTTGGTACATGGTAGCAAAAGTTGACCAGAGTGAAATTTATTCTAAGCTCCTTTATAGAACCGTTTTTATCTTTGGTTTCATCTCATTATTAATTTTTCTGTTAAGCATAGGGCTTGTATCTATACATAATTACAGACAAGCGGATACATATCAGGAGTTATATTTAAAAGAAAAAGAGTTACGGGAAGCACAGGAGGAGTTCCGCACAGCTCTTTACAATATTGGCGACGGAGTTATAACGACGGATAAAGAGGGTTTAGTAACTCATGTAAATCGAGTAGCAGAAACTTTGATTGGCATGTGTGAAACCGATGCAAAGGGTAAACCGATCGATGACGTCTTTAAAATTGTTGATGAAGATACACAAACTGAAATAGAAAATCTTGTGCAAATGGTGTTGAGAGAATTAGGTGTAGTCGGTCTTTTAAATCATACATTGCTTTTGTTAAGAAGTGGATTAGAAATACCAATAATGACTAAAGGTGCACCCATCATAAATGAAGATAATGAAATAACGGGAGTAGTGCTTGTCTTCCGCGACGAGACGGAGGAAAGAAAACATAAAAAAACACTTCGGAAAAGCGAAGAAAAATACCGTAAATTCTTTGAAGAAGATTTGACAGGCGATTATATTGCAACGCCGGAAGGTAAGATTTTATTATGTAATCCTGCTTTTGCTAAGATTTTCGGTTTTGAATCTGTTGAGGAAATTTTAAAGACTCCCATATGGAAATTGTATAAAAGTAGTAGTGGTCGTAAAGCATTTCTCCATTTACTTAATAAGAAAAAGAGACTCGATATGTATGAGCTCGAATTAATAAGAAAAGATGGAGAAAAGATTAATATTGTTGAAAATGCTATTGGTGTTTTTGATGAAAAAGGTAAGTTGGTTCAGATAAAAGGTTATTTGTTTGACATCACCGAACGTAAGCAAGCAGAGGAAGAAATATTAAATTCAAGGGAGCGGTTAAGAAAATTATCTTCACACTTGCAATCGATTCGTGAAGATGAGAGAGGGAACATAGCCCGCGAGATACATGATGACTTGGGACAATCGTTAACAGCGTTAAAGATGGATATGTCGTGGTTCAAAAAGCATTTAAATGATGGTGATGATAGCAGCGATAAGAAAATCAAAGGAATGATAGAACTTGTAGATGCGACAATAAAATCAGTTCAAAGAATATCAACAGAACTAAGACCGGCTGTATTAGACGACCTCGGGTTTTCTTCCGCTGTAAAGTGGTTTATGAGTGAGTTTGAGGAACGTTCAGGATTGAAGTGTAAATTAGAAATTAAACCCGATAATATTGTCTTGGATGAAAAACTTTCGATTGCAATGTACAGGATATTCCAGGAATCATTAACAAACATAATGCGTCATGCAAAAGCAACGGAAGTGAAAGTAAATATAAAATTAATTAAAAATGAACTGTCATTGGTAGTGGAAGATAATGGTGTTGGAATTGACGAAGAAAAATTAAAAGACTCAAAATCAATAGGATTGATAGGTATGCAGGAGAGAGTGTATCCGTGGAAAGGTACTGTGGAGATTACCGGAGAGAAAGGAAAAGGAACGATAGTACAGGTAAATGTTAAATTGTGAATGTTAAATGCTAAATGTTGAATGCTAAATGTTAAATTTTAAATGCGAAATGTTAAATGTTAACCCTGTGAAATAATCCATTGAGTGTAATTTTTTCATTTCAAAGAAAAGAATGTTATCCATTAGATGAATAATGATTGACGATTTAAGAAGATTTCAAAGTTTATTTAAAAAATTAATAGCACTAATGAATTTTAACAGGCAACCTTGAAACCATAATATCTTCAATTACGAAACATTCAATATCCAAATAAAGTAGAGGTTGCCTGCCTTATATTCTTAAATAAAGTCACTGAACGTTTCGAGGTATGAGATATTGAGTTTGAAATGTTAATTGTTAATACTGTGAAATAAATAACGCTTACGATAATCGAATGATTCATAAATCTTAAATATCAAAAGAAAAAATAAAAACTTATGAGAATACTAATAGCAGATGATTCAATACCGGTACGTGAGAGATTAGTTGGTATTGTCTCTGAAATTAAAGATGTAACCGTTGTTGGACAGGCAGGGAATACAATAGAAACAGTGTTGTTGACCAAAGAATTAAATCCAGACCTGATAGTATTGGACATCAAAATGCCCGGTGGTACAGGGATGGATATTATCGGTGACATAAAAAAATTCAATCCGAAAATCGTCATAATCATACTAACAATTCATCACTTTCCTCAATATAAAGAAAAATGTATTAATGCGGGTGCAGATTATTTCTTCAGCAAATCAGGTGAATTTGAGAAAATAATCGATGTAATTGAAGAGTTAATATCAAAGTAAGTGTATTCGTGCCCGTCAGGAGTTCCTCCTGACGGATGAATACCAATGCAAAACCTGGCCTGATGTAGGCAGCCGCTGCAGACATGACCGTGACATGCTAAAGACAAATGGATGTGATGATACGGAAAAAGGGGCATAGAAACCCCTTTTATTAGAAATTACTGATTTAATATTTTAGTTAGAATTCCTGAAATACAAGTTGCACACTTGCCTCCGATTGTCCAGCTCTAAGGTTTGGGTAAACATAATAAGTACCGGGCTCAAATTTCAAATATAATGCTTCAGCATCGTTGCTGTTCCAATATCTTGCCAGAACATTGCTACCATCTGTTATCCAGAATCCTTCATTATTGCCATTAATTTCAACCACAGTTAGAGTTCGATATATTATTATTCCGTCACAATCTAATGTAGCGTTTGTGCCAGTCGTCCCTCCGGTTTGGTATCCGTTTAAATAGTAATAATCCTGTGCATTGCTTTCTGATGTTGATAAACCAGCAAACATAATCAGGAAAACTAAAAATAAAAAGAACTGTTTAATCTTCTTCATAAAATAATAATGTTAAGTTTTTAAAAAGTTTTCCAATTAATTTCCGATTAAAAGATACGATATTCAAGTACAAAAATTAGATAGAACAATAAAAAAACCATCCAGTTGAGCGGATGGCTTTTATAATTTTTAAGAAGCACGGAGTGGTTTACTACTATGTGGTCAGTGACTTACAAGATTTAATACTTTGAAGAGTCTCCCCCGGGTAATCAGGAGGACTCTGAACAATTTAGAATCTTAAATCGCAGAGTCCTTTTCAAGAGACTCTAATTTTACAATGAAGAAATGTTAGGCATAACACGCTGCAGGTTTGTTCCTGTCCGATACCTCCACCAATGTTAAGCGGAATTTCTCTGTTCAATATTGCTTTGTGGTAAGGTAAGTCTAAGAAATCCTGTTGTCCTGTTATTTCAACCTGCTGCTGAACTGCCTGCTTCAGATTATCTATAAGTTGTAACTTTTCCAAACAACGTATAATTTAATTAGGTTTGAATTATTCCGTACGAATAAGTAATTTAATAACTTATTAAATTAGATTTGGGGTTATAGCTCAGTTGGTAGAGCGTCTGAATGGCATTCAGAAGGTCAGCGGTTCGACCCCGCTTAGCTCCACGCTAAAAGTTTGGAATACAGCCCGGAATAAAAAGATATCCGGGTTTTTTTCTCTTAGGGTGATTCCCAAGCTCTGAACATAAAACGAGATGTTATTATGAAAAATAGAAAATTAAAACGAGCAAAGAGCCAGTTATTCATTGTCATAACAGTCAGTATTTTTGTTTGCCTTTTTATTCTTTTTTTTCTAAATGAGATACTTGACTTCTCTCATATTATCTTTAAAACTCCAATTACACAAATCAACTGGATAGAAATTATTAGTAAGACAGTTATCGTATTCTTAATTTGTTCAATTTCAGTTTATATAATAAGCAGGCTTGAATCAAAACGAAAGAAAGCAGTTGAAACGTTGCGAAAAACTCACGACAAACATAAAGAATTAGTGGAGGAGCAGACTGCGGAGATTTTAAAAACAAACGAGGAACTTAAGCAGGAAATACAAAAGCGTAAGCGGGTAGAGGAAGAAAATAATAATCTCATTTATGAAATGGGTGAAAGAGTCAAGGAGCTTCAATGTCTGTATGGTATATCTGAATCTGTCCGTAAGCGAAATACTTTAAATGAAATCTTTCATGACGTTATCAAATATATTCCTCAAGGTTGGCACTACCCCGAGTATACAAGAGCTTTGATTCATTTTGATGGTAAAGATTATATCGAAAAACATTTCGATAAAACTAAATGGAAACTTCACAGTGATATAAACATCAGAGGAAAACGCAGAGGTTCAGTTGAAGTATATTATACAAAGGAATTCGCAGAACTCGACAAAGGTCCTTTTCTTAAAGAAGAGCAAAATCTCATCCAGGGCATAGCCGAAACTTTAAGCGAAGTCATTGAGCATAAAAAAGCAGTAGAGGAGAACAAATCTTCGGGAGAACAACTTCATAAATTATCAGCTCGTTTGCAGTCAATACGAGAAGAAGAAAGAGAAAACATTTCCCGCGAAATTAATGTTGTTCTAGGACAAGCTTTAACAAATTTAAAAAAAGATTTATCAGCACTTGATAATTCTTTTCCAAAAGAACAAAAGGATGCACATAAAAGAATAAGAGAGTTGAAAGAACTTACTGAGGATACAATAAATTCTGTTCAAAAGATTTCAATGGATATTAGACCTTCCATTTTAGATGATTTAGGACTAGTATCTGCGATAAAATGGGAGGCTCGAGAATTTCAAAAACGATTTGGTATTGAATGCATGATTACTACAAGGGGTAGTGATAGTGATCTCGATGAAAACCTTACTATAAATATATTTCGTATTTTTCAAGAAATACTAACAAATGTTGCGCGCCATGCAAATGCGACACAAGTGAAATCAAATCTGAACATTGATGATAAAGAATTAATTTTGGAAGTGAGAGACAATGGTAAAGGTATTCCTAAAGATAAATTGAATGATCCTAAATCTTTGGGTCTTTTTGGAATGAAGGAGCGTGTATACCCATGGAAGGGAAGAGTCGATATAACAGTTGTTGAAGGAGAAAGTACAACTGTGAAAGTTATTATTCCATTTAATTCAGTTGAATAAATAATATTTAATTCCCTGTTTGGAGATATTCTCACATCTGTTTTTATAAACAGAAATTTTGATCTTGTTTTATAAAAGCGCGAGTTCAAGTAATAAGTTCAACTGTTAGTAAAGAAAGTTATGTGTAATAACTAACTTCATATAATAAATTAACAAGTACAAATCATGGCTGAAATTAAATTAAAAAACCGCTACGGAGACATCATTTTTTATATTGATGGGAATGAGATTAAAGATAAAAATAAATACGGAACAGTTTTATTCTATTTAGATGGTAATGAAGTTAAAGATAAAAATAAATATGGTTCAATAATGTTTTATATTGACGGACAAGAAATAAAAGAAAAAAATCGGTATGGCGATGTTCTTTATTATATAGATGGACAAGAATGTAAAGAAAAAAATCGACATGGTGATGTTCGATATTATATCGATGGACAATATATCAAAAAGAAAAACAAGCATGGTGATATTCTTTATTTCATTGAAGACACATTAACAACAAATCAATTATATGCATTCTTGTCAATAATTTAATTAACATTCAAACCTTACAGTTAAATATCAACAGGAGAAATTACCACTTTCATAAAAGTATAAAACAAATTACCTGTACTCTCCATTTCTTTTTACCTCCCTGTAAAGTAGAATTAATTAATTAATCATTTATCATCTATATTGTGATTAATTCCAAATAAAATTACTTTATCATTTCAACAACATTCTATTCTTGTTAAATTGAATTTCGAAATTTACTTCTGTTAAAAACATCCATATCATTTGTAAAGATTTATGAATAAAGTATTCGATCCTCAAATTAATTATGAAGAAAGTAAGAAAGCAATTGGTTATGTACCACTAAAAGAAGCTACTCAAAAAGATTACGACCGGATTGGATTTAAAGCAGGTCTGGAAGTCCATCAACAGTTAAAATCAAAACGTAAACTATTTTGTTATTGTCCTGCTGGTTTATATCATGATGATGATAATTTCAATGCTGAGATAGTCAGGCATATGCGACCCACTCTTAGCGAATTAGGAGAATATGACGGAACTGCTTTAATGGAATTAAAAACGAAAAAAGAAATTATATATCGAATTAATAATGACAATGCATGCACATACGAAATTGATGATACACCTCCTTTTCAAATGGACAGCGAAGCATTAGAAATCGCTTTGGAAATTGCAATATTATCCAAAATGAATGTTGTTGGTGAAGTACACATAGCTCGTAAACAATATTTAGATGGCAGCATACCTACTGGCTTTCAGCGAACAGCAATTCTTGGAGTTGAAGGTGAAATTCAACTAAAGCATAAAAAAGTTCGACTCATTCAATTAAGTATTGAGGAAGATGCATGCCGTGAGATTTCGGACATTGGTCATACAAGAGTTTACAAAACGGATCGATTAGGAATGCCTTTAATAGAAACAGTTACCTATCCCGATTTTGTTAATCCTGAAGAAGTTAAAGAAGGAGCAAATTATATTAGATTTCTGAATAGAAGCACGGGTAAAGTAAGAACAGGTATGGGCACAGCTCGTGAAGATGTGAATGTTAGCTGCAGAGGAGGAACAAGAGTCGAAATAAAAGGTGTCTCTCATAACAATTGGATTCCAAGACTTACTCACAATGAAGCATTCAGGCAATGGACTTTATTAAGAATTAAAAAAATTTTAAATCAAAGAGTTAAAAATATAGAGAAATGGAAAATTAATTTCGAACACATAAAAGCAAATGTAAATTTTTCAACTTACGAACCTTTACAAATTGCGAGGCAAAACAAGCATGATGTAATCGCAATTAATCTACCTGAATTTAAAGGAATACTTTCTCATTTTACTCAACCGGATAAAATATTTGCTGATGAAATAAGTAATAGGTTAAAAGTCATTGCTTGTCTTGAAAAACCTAATATGATTCATAGTGAACAATTTACTCTAAATATAAATTTATCGGAATTCAACAAGATTGCTGATATCTTGAATGCGAAAGGAAATGATGCGCAATTAATTATTTGGGGACCGAAAGAAGATATGAAAACCGCACTTGAAACAATCGAAGAAAGATGTCAGATGGCTTTTGAAAGAGTTCCCAACGAAACAAGAAAATCTTTTGAAAATGGAACAACGATATTTGAACGAGTCTTACCGGGGGCAGATCGTATGTATCCTGACACTGATTCTGCTGCCATTTCCCTGGATGATAATTATATAAATAAATTAAGTAAGAATCTACCTGTTGATGTATATAAAAGAATAGAGCAGTTGAAGAATTGGAATGTCCCGGAAGATTCATACAATTATATTTTGAAAAGAAATTTAATGCTAACAATAGAAAAGATAATATTAGATTTAAAAATTGATTCTAAGTTTGTTGGAACTTTCTTTGGGCACACTTTGAAATGGGTCGAAGGTAAATTCTGCCCATATGACGATTTCATTTACGAAAAAATTTATGATCTTTTTAAATATTTAAAGCAAAATAAAATTGAGTTAAACATTGCAAAAAAAATGCTTCCTGAATTATATCAACATGGTCAGCTTAATTTTGATTCTATCCTTAAAAATTTAAAATTCAAAAAGAAAACCAGACAGGAAATATTCAAAGTAATTCCATCCTTAAGAAAAAAATTCCAGAAAATAAAAATGTCTAAGAATTCGAATGCCGATATTAATTGGATAATTGGTCAACTTAGAAACAACGCTTTGGGGAATATATCTTTGAAAGATTTAAAAACAGAAATCGAAAATAAATAATTACTAACAACAATCATTTTATAAAAATGACCGACAATATATTCCAGGGATATAAAGGTGACTCTTTAGAAATCTTGAAAAAATTCAACGTACGAGTTTGGGGACAAATTGAAGTAGAAACCAATCGGGGTAAATTTAAAGGTACTATACTTCCAAGAGCCGAGAATGATGACGATCAGCATATTGTAATTAAAATCCCTACAGGATACAACATTGGTATTGATATTAATACAATCACAGACATTAAAGAAATCGGTTACTCAAAAGCTAATTATAAAATACCGGAAAAGGAATTTCCATACAGCAAAGGTTTACCAAATGTAAAATTAATTGGTACAGGAGGTACAATCGCTTCTCGTCTTGACTATCGCACAGGAGCAGTTATACCTGCGTTCTCCCCCGGTGAATTATATGGGGCTGTCCCTGAACTGGCAGATATATGCAATATTACTACTGATAAGATTTTTGCTGTCTTCAGTGAAAATATGGGTCCCTCAGAATATATTACTTTGGCTAAAGCAATTGGGAAAGAAATTGAAAATGGTATTGATGGTATTATTGTAGGACATGGGACTGATACTTTACATCATACTGCTTCAGCTTTAACTTACATGATTCAGGACTCACCGGTTCCAATCGTTTTGGTTGGCTCACAACGCTCATCCGATCGACCTTCTTCGGATGCTGCATTAAATCTGATGCATGCTGCTTATGCCGCAGGTCATTCAGATATTGCTGAAGTGTTAGTTTGTATGTTCGGACCAACATCCGATGAATACGGATTTTTACACAGAGGGACACGTGTAAGGAAAATGCATTCCTCTTATAGATCAACATTTAGAACAATTGGTGATATTCCAGTAGCAACTATAACAAGAAAAGAGGTTAAACCTTTAAAACCTAATTATAATCGTAGAAGGAATGATAAGAAGGTAAAGATAATTCCTTATTTCAACGATAGAATATCTATTGTCTATTACTATCCGAGTATGAAACCGGATATTATTGATTCATTAATTGATAACGGTTACAAAGGAATTGTAATAGCAGGTACTGGTCTTGGACATGTAAACAAACCTCTTTACCCAGCTTTAAAAAGAGCAACCGATAAAGGTGTTAATGTTTTCATGACCGTGCAAACATTATGGGGATATACTCATATGTTTGTATATGATACGGGAAGAGACTTAATGGCAAAAGGTGTCGTTCCAGTAATGAATATGCTTCCGGAGGCAGCTTGGGCAAAATTGGGGTGGATCTTAGGACAAACCGAGGATCGAAAAGAAGTAAAAAAAATGATGCTGACTCCTATCGGAGATGATATTACTTACAGAGAACCTTACAATGGTTATTTAATTTATCAGGGAGGTGTCCCGGAAGTGGAAGAATTTATAAAAAAGTTTCATAAATGATATTCAAATGAGATTAAATGAGAAGTTAAATAAGATCCTTCTGTAATATCATTTCTTATTTATATTTTCTTATCCTGTTACCCTTCCAAATATTTAGCTAAATATTACAATATTAAATTTTGAAATCTATGAGCCTTTCAACAAAACTATACGGATCATCTTTTCTTCCATATATTTTTGATAAATTATCCTCAAGAAATTTCCTTTTCTTCTCATCCCAGAATGTTACCTCAAGCCTGCTGTTTACCAATTCAAGAATTTTCTTTGTTAAATTGTTTTTTCTTTTTTCTGCTAAGAAACCTGAGTCTTCAAGATGATTCTTATGTTTTATAATTTCATTAAGAAGTTCTTCGATACCTTCGTTCTTTATCCCTATTGTTTTTATCACATTGATTTCCCATTTGTTTTCAGATGGAGGTTTAAGATGGATAATATTCTTCAGAGTAGCTGCAATACCATCCGCACCTTGCCTATCAGATTTATTCAATGCAAATATATCGGCAATTTCCATTAAACCGGCTTTCATTGCTTGTATCGCATCACCCGATTCCGGAACTAAAACAACCACTGTTGTATCAGCAGTCTGTGCTATATCAAGCTCTGACTGCCCAACACCAACGGTTTCAATTAATATAAAATCTTTACCTGCGGCATCAAGAACATCGCAGGCTTCAACAACATTCTTACTCAATCCTCCAAGACTCCCTCTTGTTGCCATAGATCGAATGAACACACCATCGAGCAAACTAATTTCAGTCATTCTTATTCTATCCCCCAACAATGCCCCTCCTGTAAAAGGACTTGTGGGATCAACTGCAATAATTCCAACTTTAAAATTATTTTTGACAAGCAATTTAACGAGACAATTTGTAATCGAAGATTTCCCCGCACCCGGGGGTCCGGTAATACCAATCCTATATGCTTTACCGGCATGTTTATATAACTTCTTTAATAATTCATTACTCCTGTTGTCTTCATCTTCTATCAATGAAATAGCTCTCGATACAGTCCTTTTATCACAGGAAATAATTTTATTTATGAAATCATTATTTATTGCCATAAGCTAAATATCCTTTTTCTCCGAAGGAGCGGATTCCTGAAACCAAATACAAGTTTTCTTTAAACCTTCTTCAATATTGTAATCAGGCTTCCACTTCAATAACTCTTTGGCTTTTTTGTAATCTATAACACTTCGCATTTGTTCACCCATTTTAGGTTCTGAGTGAACTTCTTTAAATTTATTCCCGAAAAATCTATTGATAAAATTGAATAAATAATTCACATCTGTTTCGACAGCAGTTCCGATATTAATCAGTTCTGACGTTTTTAAACCAAGTGCTAAAACACTCGCATTAACAATATCGTCCACAAACACATAATCCCGTGTTTGTTTTCCGTTACCATTTATTACCGGTTGCTTATTTCCTAATATTTTTTCACAAAAAATTGAAACTACTCCTGCTTCACCGTGTGGGTTTTGACGCGGTCCGTATACATTAGCATACCTTAATATTACATAATCAATTCCATGTGATTTTTTATAAAAGTATAGATACTTCTCAACAGCTAACTTTGAAATAGCGTAAGGTGAAAGTGGTTTCGTGGGATGGTTTTCGTCAGCCGGGAATTGCTCCTGCTCTCCGTAAATAGCACCACCTGTCGAAGCAAATATTATTTTTTTTACTCCATAATTTACAGCTGACTGGAATAAATTTAACGAACCTTCAATATTTATTTGTGCATCAAACTTTGGATCTTCTACTGATTTTCTTACATCGATCTGAGCTGCATGGTGACAAATTACATCAATATTATTCTTGTCGAATAACTTATCGAACGAATCTTTATAAATATCTAATTGGAAAAATTTCGCTTTAGTATTAATATTTTTTTCAAAACCTGTCGATAGGTTATCAACCACATACACATTATGCCCTTCAGCTATGTACCTGTCCACAATGTGAGAACCTATGAAACCTGCACCGCCAGTAACTAAAATATTCAATACTATAGACTTTTAAGATTTATACTTTAATGCTCTGTATCCAATATCTTTCCTGAAATACATATTTTCAAAATGAATTCTGTCGACGTTTTTGTAACTGTTGCTTATGGCTTCTTTTAAAGAGTTACTGCTTAACCCAACAACATTCAATACTCTACCGCCATTTGTTAAGACCTCATTCCCGTCAGATAATTTTGTACCCGCATGAAATACAAGACAATCACTTCCAACTTCATTAAGTCCTTTAATTACTTTTCTCTTTTCGTAGTCTCCCGGATATCCCTCAGATGCCAATACAACACAGCAAGCATATTTATCGAAAAATTCAATTCGATAATCTTTTATACTTCCTTCAACGGAAGATAATAACAATTTCAGGAAGTCCGATTTAATTAAAGGAACAACAACCTGTGTTTCAGGATCACCAAACCTGCAGTTGAATTCTATAACATTTGGTTCTCTTATACCTTCACCAGTTTCAGCTATCATTAATCCGCAATATAAACAACCCTTATATTTTCTTCCCTCTATGTTTAAACCCTTTAAAGCAGGTTCAATAACTGAAGTCTTGATCTTGTTCAATAACTCTTCATCAATAAATTGTTCGGCAGGAGCATAAGCACCCATTCCGCCTGTATTTTTCCCTGTATCACCTTCCCCTATCTTTTTGTGATCTTGTGTTGAAGGCAACATGACATAATCTATACCATCCGTTATTACGAAAATCGAGAGTTCATACCCTTCCAGAAATTCTTCAACAATAAAACTCTTTCCTGACTCACCGAAAACTTCTTTCTCAGTAAAATCTGCAATTGTTTGATTAGCTTCATTTATATCCTGAGCTATTATCACTCCCTTACCTGCTGCTAATCCATCCGCTTTAATAACAATTGGGTATCTTAATCCATTAATATAGTCGTGGACTTCTTGTAAATTATCTTCAGTAAAAGTTTCAAACTTAGCAGTTGGAATATCATATTTTTGCATAAGCTTCTTTGAAAGAATCTTACTCGATTCTATCTCAGATGCTTTTTTTGTAGGACCGAATATTTTCAAACCAAGCTTTTCAAATTCGTCTACAATTCCCATTGCAAGCGGTATCTCAGGACCGACTACGGTTAGGTCAATCTGATTTTCTTTTGCAAAATTTGAAAGTTTTTCAATTTCTGTTGGTTTTATCTTGACAGGTTTCGATATAATATCCAGTCCCAGACTTCCTATAGTTGTATATATCTCAGAATTAGATTCTTTGAATGAAGGTGAATTATATATCGCCCACGCTAATGCGTTTTCCCGTCCACCATTTCCAATAAGAAGTATTTTCAATTTCTTAGAATTAATTTCATTTAATGCAAAGAAAGGTAAAATTTATTCGACATCGAGTAAATAATTAAATTCCCTGGCAAGCTCTTCAGTCATACGTTTCCTGTCATACTGTACAACCATTTCTTCATTAGCAACTGGCATCTGGTTCTTTTCAAACAATTTATAATAATCGTAGAATGCTTCGGAGATTTTTTCCGGATTTTCTTCTGCTATAAATTTTACCGCATTATAATCTTCAAGAATTTTCTTCGTAACTCCTTCAGGAATACATGCAACAATATTTTTACGACTTCCAATGTATTCACCGACTTTACCCGGCATTGCAGCATCTTCATTTTCTCCCCTGCTTATCATAATAAAAAGAACATCAGAAGTTAATAAATATTTAACACATTCGAAATGGTTTACATAACCGGGCAGATTTAACGAATCAAAGATACCGAACTTGTTAGCTGTTTTAATATGATCTTTCGCGAAATGTCCTAAAAATAAAAATTCAACATTATCCTTTAAGTCTGGATGTTTTTCAAAAAAAAGTTTTATTGATTTCAAATAAAATTTCGGATTACGCGTGTAAAAACTTCCTGAATAAGTTATCCTCATTTTAGTAGTTTTAGGAAGATTCTTTTCATTAGCAAGTTCGAAATCCTCACTATCATAACCGTGCGGTAAAATTTTAGCATCATTATAATCTACATTACCGTATCTCGATATAAGCATCTCTTTAACTCTTCTGTTAGTAGTTATTACTTTATTGGCATCTTGTAAAACTTTCTTTTCCTTTTTAATATTTGAAAGCTTATGATAAGGAGTCGGATAGAAATTCAATACTTTACTATCTACCCAGGCATCTCTATAATCAATTACGAGTGGTATTCCGTATTTTTTCTTAACTTCCTGTCCAATAAGAAAATCGGTATACGGAGGTGCAGTAGCAAAAACCAGATTAAATCCTCCGTATTTCTTCCATATTTCATCTATTTTTCTAAGAGCTTTCTTTTTCCATCTAATCTTGCTATCCGGAATAAAAAAGAATTGAGCTATCCTGCTTTTTAATTTTCGAAATCTTTCTTTAGGGGTTCTGGTAACAATTTGCTCTGTTTCAAGTTTATCGTTTCCCGTTCGTTCAATAATGATTCCACTATCCAATGCTTCCTTCAAAAGATATTCATCAATCGCAAAATATTTTTTGGGACTGCAGGTAATAACAACCGGCTGCCAATTGTATTTTAAAAGATATTTTGAAAACTTTAGAGTCCTTTGAACTCCGCCCATACCCATTGGCGGGAAATAATACGAAATAACTAATACTTTATTCACCTAAATTCCTTTTCTTAATATTACTAATGACAATTCACTAATTTTTAAAGAACGATTAATTCCTTAGTAGATTTATTTAGTATTTCACAACCATTATCTTTTACAACTATATCATCCTCTATTCTAACACCACCGAGACCTTCAACGTAAATTCCAGGCTCAATAGTTATCACAATGTTCTCCTCTAATCGGTAATTATTTTTTTGGAAAATCCGTGGACCCTCATGTATATCATAGCCAAGACCATGACCGAGTCCATGCCCAAAATTCTTACCGAAACCTTTGCCCTTGATATATCCCCTCGCACATGAATCGAGCTTTTTTGCTATTATACCAGCCTTAACGAATTCAAGAGCTCTTTGCTGAGCTTCTTTGACGATACTATAGATTTTCTTTTTCTCTGATGAAAGATTACCGATTGCAACGGTTCTCGTCATATCCGAATGCATACCATCAAACACACATCCAAAATCAAGAGTTAAAAGATCACCGTTTTGAATTTTTTTATCGGTTGGTTTTGCATGTGGATATGCGCTCCTTTCACCACTTGCAACAATTGGGTCAAAAGCATCCTTCTCTGCTCCAAGCTTCTTTTGAATGTACGTAATTTCAGCAGAGAGAGCTTTTTCCGTAACACCGGGTTTAATCTTGTTTAATATTTTCGTAAATGTATTATCAGTTATATCCACAGCTTTTTTAAGTGTAGCAATTTCTTTATCAGTTTTTTTAACAACAATACTCTCTATAAAACTATCAACCGGAATAAAATTGACTTGTGGAAATTTCTTCTTTAGTGTTATGAATTCATTAACATTTAGTATATGAGATTCAAAACCTATTCTCTTTAGTTTATGCTTTTTTATAAGTGAACTCAGATAGTTAAAAGAATTTTGAGTATATATTATTACTTTGAAATCTCTATTGACCTCATCTTTTGATTGGCTTTTATACCGGAAATCCGTTACAAAATAATTCATGCCTTTAGTTAACAGCAGAGTTCCAGCCGAACCTGAAAATCCTGACAAATATCTGATATTAGAAAGATTCGTTACAAGAAAAGAATCAATCTTTATTAAATTAAATTGATTTTTTGTTTGCTCTATTCTATTCACTTCAAATTTTTAAAATTAAACAACGAGTAACTTACCCATTTTAATAAGAAAATTCAATCCAAGTAATTTTAGGTATCGGCAGATTACGGTGTTTAGAAGTATCTGAAATTGTATGAGAGGGTGAAGAAATAAGTTTCTGACACAACATTTAAGCAGGAATCCAGTAAAATTCCGTCGGGAATCCCGATTTATCGGGACTGACAGGCACATAAAATGTGTGGAGATTTTAATTACCCCACCGTTTACGGTGGGGATAAAAAACAAGTACATATTGGCTTTAGCCTAAATACTTAAAACGATATTTTTTGATAAACTCGTCTTACTCTTTCGAGAGCAAAGGTTGTCTTCTCTTAGTATTCCAAACACAATGTAACCAGATTTTAATGTAAGGCATTTTGTTAATATATACTTTGGGCTAAAGCCCGGGTTTATGGTGTTCCTATATCCCTGCCGTAAACGGCAGGGTAATATAATTTGATACTAATATTTCATTTTTTCTACCCTTATTACAGGGTACCCTTCGGGTTAAGTTTTGTTTTGTAATCAATAAAAAATAATATTTATTTTTTGCAAACAATACATAAAAGATATTTTTTTTTAACCTAATTTCATTGGAATTGTTAATTCGGAGAACGGCATTACTGATACCAAATTTCGGAGTAATAAAAACCTGTTGGATATAATAAATTCCTGTCTGGGCAGTGGTAAATTTTAACTGGTGAGTCTCAAATCTTTATTGGGAAGTATTAAATTTTTATTGGGAAGCAATAAATCTTCACTCAGGAGTGTTGGCGAGTCACTCAGGAGTGTCAGTTCTTCACTTAGGAGTGTCAGGGAGGCTGTTTTTGGCTTGTTTTAGGGGTTTTTGGGTTTTGTGGAGAAAGCTTTCATCTCTGCTAAGTATGTTTTCAGGATTTCTCATAAAGTGTAAAAATGGGGAATTTTGAGGGGGAGGTTTTAGATTTCACATATACAAAGAAGACCTTACAAAACAAATAAATAAAGACCAGACAAAATAAATAAAACCCTTATTGGCTATACTGCTTGTTATGTAACGTTTATATTCATTTCGTCAATATTTAATAGTTTACATTCTGTTTTTGGATCAAAATCATCTCTTACACCTCTTGAAATATTACAAGATCTGTGCGCAAGTCTGCCATTTGATAGTTCTGTTTTACCACCTTTGCTATGAGGAACAATATGATCAACAGCAGAATCATCAATGTCTATTACATGTCCACATTTAACTCCACCATGTTCCAATTCACATAGACCTTTTGCTTGCCTGAATATAATAAGTTTTTCCTCATAAGTGAAATTTCTTTGTGGGTCAAGTGATGGCAGAGAAGTAAGTTTAACATTGTCAAAAATAAACTGAGTAATAATATCATGTCTTGTTGTTATCGCATCCGCTCCATCAGTTCCACTTGACATTGCTACACTTAAATCAGAATAGATATCATCGTTAGGTTTATTTTTGTAATCTCTATTTTTTGCCAATAATCTTTCTGTGTCCATATGGATAAAATTGTCTCTTATAACAGAAAATTCGCTATCGGGTATGTTATAAATATCAAGTATTTTTGAAATAATCCAATAAAGACTTAGTGAGTATGAACGATTTATATTTGGATTTGTATTAGGAAAGATATTACCAAGAATTGTTACTACTTTCTTTGTTTTTGTAAGTATTGAAATATCAACAGGTATTGTTTTATAATGATCATACAATTTATCAAGTTGCCTAGAGGTACAACTGAAGATTTTCCCTTTAATTTCTATGTTAAGCATTTGAGAAGCCACTGAACGATGTCCAGAATAACTATCATCGAATGGAACTGATTTTTTGAAGAAAAGTAACTCAACCAATTCACGAACAGTACGTCCAATGGCAGAACCCATTGCATCTCTTTTCTGTTGAGAATTTAATGGAGTTCCATTTTGAAGACGTAAAAACATTTCTCTAACCTCATCAATTGTTGCATTTTCCAAAACCATTACTGTTAGAACTTTTTCTTCAAATTGTATTTGTTGATCTGCATTTAATTGAGAAAATAATTTACCTTTTGCCATTGGCGAATCAGATAATGACGAGAATGTATTGCGCCAATCTCCACGATAAACTTGAGTATTAGGAGGATTTACCTCCATATATTCAAGAATTGTTCTTATCCGTTGCTGACCATCAACAACTTCATAAACGTATGGATTAGGATCATCGTTCTCGTTTCTTTTCCTTTCGAAAATTTTTTCATAATAATCTTTTGTTTCGCCTTCAGGATAACCATTAATTAGTGTAGTCCAGTCAATTTTCCATAAATAAAACTTGGGAATGTCAAGTCCTCTGAAAATAGTATCTATTAATAGCTTTTTCTGATTAAGAATCCATCGACTTTCCGTCTGATAGTCTTCAGAGGAAAGAAACAAATTTCCGTGTTGAAAATGTCTCTTAATCTGTCCAATGTTTTGAGGTCCATTTGTAGTAATTGTCATCATGTTATTATTGTTTTAAATGCCACATAACATCGTAATAAACGCATTGCGATTAATACGAATATATGTTAAACATTATTTATAAACCTTTCAGCATTTTCTCCTGACAAAGCTAATTAATTATTATCCTAAAAATACTAATTCCCAAAACAAAAAAGACTACAAAAAAACCAACCCCCCTGCTTGTCCACCTTCGAAGAGCAAGCCTTCCCCCCTTTATTAAAGTCTAAGATTCGCCTTTGGCGAGGGGGGTTAATAAAAATGCTTCAGAAAGACCACCTGATATTAAGATATATTCATTGACTTTGCTTCGCATTAAATTTATATTGCTGTTTATTTATTTTCAATAAAGTTATAAATTACATGGAGTAAAAGTTGAAGAAGAATCTCTCGCGAATTGTTCTTACTATTGTACTTATTGCACTTGCAATATATTTTATTTATCCAACCTATAAAGATTATACATTAAACCAAGATATTAAAAATTTATCCGGACAGGATAGTCTGGACTTTCTTATACAACATTCTGATGAAATAAGAAGTAACCAGGAAAAAAGGATAAAGTTAGGATTAGACCTTAAAGGTGGAATGTATGTTATTATGGATGTTGATGTTATTAAATTGCTCGAAGATTTAGCTAAGAAGAAAGATGATGCACTTACGAATACTTTGAATGAAGTCAAAGTGATCTCTGAAACTTCAGAAGAACCCATATTAGATATATTCAAAACAAAGTTACAAGAAAAAGGATTGACTCTTAAATCTTATTACGGTGAAATCAGGGATGATGAGTCCGACGTAGAAAGCAAACTGAACGATGAAATAGATAATTCGATAGATAGAGCTGTTGAGGTTATAAGAAACCGAATTGACCAATATGGTGTTGCTGAACCTCAAATACAAAAAATTGGGGGAAAAAGAATCCTGGTAGAATTACCGGGAGTCAGCAATCCTGATGATGTAAAGCAACTTCTCAAGGGAACTGCATTGCTTGAATTCAAGATGGTCTATGATCCGGAGAAAACCGTTAAAGTTATGCAAGAAGTAAATAAAGTCATAGCAGGCACATCAAATGATACAACACAGAATGATTTACTCAAGAATTTAGAACTTAAAGACTCAAGTACATTAAAAAAAGAAGAAATCGTTAAAACCGATACTTCAAAGAAAAAAAATAATAAAGATATTGTAAAGAAAGATACGTCAACGAAAAAAATCAGCGATAAGAAAGATACCTCTAAGAAAACTGACACCTCACAGCTAACCACTGAAGATACAAGCTTATTAGAAGACACATCGAAACAACTATCGCAGGAAGAATTCATTAAACAAAATCCTTTGTTCTTTACAATTGCAACAGTGAATTTTGAAAGTGGAGCTGCTGATGCTTATGTAAAAGAATCTGACAAAGAAAATGTTAAGAGATATTTATCACGAGAGGATGTCAAAGCTGTTATCCCAACTGATATGGAATTTGCATGGTCACAAAGGACTTTTGAAGCTGAAGGAGAAACCATCCATATTTTATTGGCTATAAAGAAAGAAGCAGAGTTAACAGGTGGTGTTATTGTAGATGCGAGTTCGAATATTGATCCTACTTCTAACACTCCTATTGTAACAATGGAAATGGACAGTGAAGGTGCAGCGGATTGGGCAAGGATTACAGGTGCAAATATAAACAAACGATGTGCTATAGTTTTAGACGGAGTTGTTTACTCTTCTCCTGTAATAAGAAGCAAGATTACGGGTGGAAATTCTCAGATCGAGGGTATATCCAGCGTACAGGAAGCAAAATTACTCGAAATTGTTCTTAAAGCCGGTGCATTACCAGCACCTTTGGAAATCATTGAAGAAAGATCTATTGGTCCATCTTTAGGAGAAGACTCAATTAAATCTGGTGTAATATCGTCTATAGGTGCTTTATTTCTTGTCGCGTTGTTTATGATTTTCTATTATAAATTCGGAGGGTCTGTCGCTGACATAGCACTGCTAATTAATGTTCTTTTTGTCATAGGTATTTTAGCTTCGTTCAAAGCAACTTTAACGTTACCGGGTATAGCTGGTTTAATACTGACTCTGGGTATGGCAGTCGACACAAACGTTCTTATTTTTGAAAGAATACGTGAAGAACTTAATACAGGGAAACCTATGAGAACTGCTATCGACGTTGGTTATAAGAAAGCTTTCTCAGCAATTATAGATACTCACATCACAAGTATTATTACAGCTTTGATCTTATATCAATTTGGTTCAGGTCCAATTCAAGGTTTTGCATTAACATTGATGTTTGGATTATTTGCTAATTTGTTTACTGCTATTGTCATCACACATTTTATTTTTGATGCATTACTTGAAAAAGGTAAGAAGTTTAGCTTTGGTTAATAATAATGATATTCATAAAATTTTAAACATCTATTAAAATTTATAAATGAGAATTTTTGAAAATACGAATTTCGACTTTCTTGGTAGAAGAAAGATATTTTATATAGTATCAATCGTGTTCATTGTTATCGGAATTACCACTTTGTTTATAAAAAGTATTCCATTAGGTATAGATTTTCAGGGTGGAACTGAATTACAGATTAGATTTCAAAACGATATAAATGTTGGGGATATAAGAGATATAATGGACAAAGCAGGTTTTACGGGAATGGAAATCAAAATGATGGGAAGTGAAAGAGATGTTCTATTAAGAACTCCATTCCAGGGTGAAGGTCATACTATTTCGGATAGAATTCAGGATGCTTTAAATACAGGTTTCCCTAATAATAGTTTCGAAATCTTAAGAACAGATAAAGTCGGACCAAAAATAGGAGCTGAATTAAGAGAAAAAGCATTATTTGCTTTAATTTTTTCACTTATAGGAATTTTAGTTTATTTATCTTTTAGGTTTCAGTTTGTATATGCATTAGGCTCCGTAGCTGCATTATTACATGACGTGCTTGTAACGATTTCAGCTATTGCAATATTTAATGCATTAATTCCATCTCTAAGACTGGAATTAAATCAGACTATGCTGGCAGCATTTCTGACATTAATCGGTTTTTCCGTAAATGATACAGTTGTTATATTCGATAGAATAAGGGAAAACATAAGATTATTTAAAAATGAAGAGATTGAAGGTGTAATGAATAAGAGTGTTAATGCAACTTTGAGCAGGACTATTATTACCAGCGGTACTGTATTTATGACTATACTTGTTCTTTTTATATTTGGAGGAGAAGTTTTAAGAGTATTCGCCTTTACTTTTGGTGTAGGTATAATAACAGGTACATATTCAACTATTTTCGTTGCCAGTTCTGTTGTTGTTGATTGGAAACACAACGTTGAAGCAAAACTAAAGACAAAAGGGAAAGTAAATAAAGGTCGTATATCGACTGCAAAATAATTTTAATACTTACTAATTTTGGAATTTCAAAAGATTCAAAAAGAATTCGATTCAATTACTTACACGGTCATTGAGATTACCGAAGATGAATTAGGGCTTATTAACATGAATGAAATGAAAGAGTATATCGACCATGAAATCGAAAGTGATAATATTTATATCTGCATTGATCTGAAAAAAGTAAACATCATCAACAGCTCTGGTCTCGGAATTTTGATCAGCATACTTAAGAAAGTTAAATCAAAGGGTGGTAATCTTAAATTGCT
>JADHVP010000042.1 GCA_016783945.1 Ignavibacteria bacterium | reverse complement strand
AAACATAACACATAACAGAACATTCGAGTCTCTAAAGATTAGAAAAATATCCTTTTGGAAATTAATGTCTCAATATGAAAAACCAAACGAAACTATGAAAAGATTATGTATTATTAATAATTAGACGTTATATAATATTATCTGATTTAATTAGGTTAATTTGATAGTCTAACCATTTTTCATCAATATCTTTCAATTTTATTAACGTTATGCCAAATGTTGTTAATTCGATTGCTGACAAATGATCACTTCGATTCCATAGAATTTGAAGTGGGTGAGAACCTTTTGTTATTAACCAGCTTTCTTCAAAATAATCCACAATGATTGAATAAGCAGCTTCGATATCTTTTAAATCAGTATCTGTTAATGGATTATCTCTGTTTATAAAATATTTCACTAAAAGTTAGTTTTATAGGTTTTAAGTGTAAGAATACTGTATGGTATAAAGGTCATTCTGTATTCATTTATTCTTAAAAATCATTTCAACACAAGCTTCTAATTCATTTTTTGTAATATCTTCTTCTTTTAACAATTTATCCTGAAGTTTAAAATACTTTTCAATATTTACAACAGATTTACATAAGAATTTCCCACTCTTATCATATACTAAGAAAATTAATTTGGAATATCCCCAAAAATTTATCGAAGGTAAAAGGGAAATGTAAAATATTCTAGATTTTAAATCTGATTTTTCTTTTTTGTTAAATTTCAATTCTAAATTTCCTTTTTTCAAATTGATACTGCTTATTGGTTCTTCTATTGGATTATCTATTAATTTTATTTCGACTTTACCATTTTTTTTATATCAATCCCATCCATAATAAACTCAAACTGTATAGCAGTGCCATACATTATAATACTCAAGGATTCTAAGTCGTTTTTAAATCTTGGTTGAATTTTTTGAATTTTTGTTTCATACTTTACAAAACCTAATAGGAATCCTACTTGCATACCTAATACTGCTAATCTTAAACTTTTCATTTTATCTTCTAACTCAATTTTTATGAAGGTTTTATTCCAAGTTATCTCTTTTGTTTTTGGGTTCAAATTGAAGAGTTCGACTTTTCCATTAAAAAACTTCCAATTTTTATGAGCAACAGCATTTCGTATATTATTATCTGCACCAATTAATATCCAATCAGCATTATGTACTAGTTTAACCTTTTTAGAAAGTTTTTCAACATTTTTAATGACTGTTGAAGGATAACTCGAATAATAATATTCCAAAGGTTGTAAATTTTCCCCTTCTAAGATATCAAAAGTAATATTGTAAAATGAAATTAAGGCTTTATATTCACCTTCATAAACATCATGATAGTTCTGTAATTGTTTCAATAAATATGATTCCTCATTAACAATTTTTTCGGAAGGGGATAATTTCTGTGCAAGAAACTGAACCTTTTGATGTTTATGGAGTTCGTTAAAAGATTTTTTATAAGCTAAAGTTAATAATTCCAATTCTTTTTCTCTGAGAAATACTCTTTCAATAGCTTCATATGTAAGTCTAGTAATTTTTTCCCATGTATCAATTGGATCATAATTTGATATAGGTAAATTTTTTGCATCTGGAATTTTTAGAGTATTTTTTAATTTTTCAAAATTATCGAACAAAAGTAAATATCTATAATGCCCGAACAAATCTTTTATTGGAAAAATCAGATCCTCTATAATTTCATAGATTTCAACCATCAAATTTCGATAGTATTCTGTTTTATGACCAAAATCATGTTCTTCAATGAAATAAGGTTTGTCAATCATAAATTTTATTTGAGAATTTTATAAATCAATATTTTTAAAAATAGATTTCCATCTCATTCATAAACTCCCATTTGGGAAAGCTATTGCAAGCGAAACTCCGTTTCGCATACCCTTTCTGGTATTGCTACGACTTAGGACGGAATAACCTTCACAGTTCATCATTCCTTGTTTCATATTCATTATTCTTTTTGTCATTGCGTGAAATCTTCGTGTCTTTGTGCCTTCGTAGCAAACTCATTCAACATTCAAAATTCCTCCGCCTTAGCCTCAGCCTAATCCTTTATTTACTTCAAATGCACCATCCTCTCTCACAAAAAATAAAACCTCACGACAATGATACCCAGCGTATTAAGTCTGTTCAAAGAACTTGTGTAATATTCTTCATTATTATAATCGTATTTATCGATCTGATCAATATTTAAATGCGACCACTCAAAATGAACTTCACCGCCAAGACTAAAATAATCTGAGAAGAAGTACTCACCACCGATAATTGGTGTAATCAAAAAACCAGTCCCCTTATCTTCGTAATAACTATTATACGATAAGGAGGTCATCTTCGATTCTGTATATGTACTAAGATACCCTCCTCTCACACCGAAATGGAGTTTTGTCTTCTCAATTTCTTTTACATAGAAAATTCCCATTCCAACGCTGATATAATGACCTTTGAAATCATAATTATAATTTGAAAGGTTAGGGTTATCACTCTTTGTTTCGGATTTCACTGAAGTATAGCTGACGTATGGTTCCAGCTTATATACAGATGAAAAAATCATTGGAATAGACACAGCAGTATTCAACTGAGGCTGGTCAGAATTAAGCGAAGGATACTGATAAACACTTATGGACGAGAATGCAGAAGAAATACCAATCCCGATTTTTATAGTCTTTTTGTCGGCAGAAGACTCCTGCGAATAAAGTGACGAAGTAAAACCAAGAATAAGAAAAGATAAGATAACGATTAGATTTATTTTTTTCATGATGAGATTATTCTTTAAAAGGTTTATAAAAAGAATCATCGTTCGTATGGAGTGCATGGATAGCCTAAAACCCTGATATTATTTTCCTTCATAAAAATAGTTTTTTGAAAAGAGAGAAAAAAGAAATTGCATACTTCATTAACACAACTGAATGTCTTTTTATACTCGTCCCCAAATTTCATTTGGGGATGTTATTAGAAGCGAAACTGAGTTTCGCATCCAATCTAATTCCAAAACTACGTTTTGGAATTAGATTGGATGAAAGATACTTATTAGATATAGTCATTCCCTCTTCGGAGACGGAGCAAGCAAGCCTGCCAATGCACCAACCGCAGCAGAGCCAATTGCAATCAATATTTGAGGTGTATCTTTTTGGTCATCCATTGCCAGCATAAAAGCAAATATTAAACATAAAAGCACTGCTGCACCCAGAGAGATTACCACAATCCTGTAAATCCATTCGTCTGTCTGCAAAGGTGAGCCACCATATTTTCTAAGAGTCTCTACAAAATTCTTTTCGAGTTCTTCTTTTAAATCAGGTTTTACCTCCACATCACGAATAAAATCTCTTCCCTTTTGTAAAATTTTAGCAAATTAAACATATCTATTTATCACCTGGTTTAATTTTTATTAAACCACTTAATATAGTGAAAACTACGAGTAATAATGCACCCACCCAACTTGCATATATGTTAAGCAAAACTGGTAAATCACTAATGTTGTAAATCCATATTATAAATGCAACCATTGCAATCACTGATTGTGTTATAAAAGGTTCACTTTTTGCTAATAATTTGAAATAAATTGGAACGAGTAAAAAAAAGACAGCAAAAATAACCACACCTGGAAGAATCATATCGTCATTCTTTGTTAGTGGTTTAATAAATCCTATCACAAATAAATATCCAGCAATAATTTCTGTAGGCACATATTTAATGACTCTTTCTGTATAATCGTTTGCTTTCCCTGATTCTCCCGCTAATTTAAATCTTTGTTCCGGTTGAATTAATCTAGACATTTTTTTCCTTTCTTATAAAGTTATTGAATTTCTGTTAATGTTTTATGATTTAAAATGATGATACTTATGTTAATTACTCAACCTTCACAAAATCAAGTGAAGTATACGCTCTATTTCTCAAGCACACTTCATAGCCTTCCCTGCTTCCCTCGTCGTTTTTTTTCATTTTTTCAAAATATTACTTTTCTTGAGCACTAATCTATTATTACTTCTTTAGCTCTAGCCAGATATGCTTTTCTATCTTCTAAACCATTATAGCCTCCATTAATTATCTTTGTAATCCGTTTCACATTATCCTGGTCGGCGTAAGTGTTTAAGTTTTTGGACATCCAAAACCAGCCCGAAGCCAGCCAGGCAAGTTCTAGATCGGTCTCAAGTATTTCCGGTGTTTCTATTAATTCAGGTCGTCCTAAATATTCAAAAAATGCTGTATGATTATATCTACCAGTAAGCTGAATAGGACCATGACCTCTGAACTTCCTACCGTCTCCGGTCTGTGTATTTCCGAGGTCCGCCCTGCCTTCATAAGCCTGACCTGAAGCAATTTCATGCATATATCTTAACGATGCTGATTCATGCCCAACCTGAGCAAGAAAGTGCTGTTTACGCAACGCAGTGTTTATCTCATATTTTTTCATACAGCTATTAATCAAAGGCGTATGAGTTCCCAGGGTTGCAGTTTTAGCACCTATCATAATATGAGCAAGTTGTTCTATCGTAACTTCATCCGAAGTAGTACTCACGTGTTCAGTAAATCCCTGGGTTTTTGCAAATCCTATTGTTATCTTTCCAACAATACCATCCGGCTCTAATCCGTGCTCCTTTTGAAAAGCTATAGTAGCTTTGTGTGTCTTCGGACCGAAGTCGCCGTCAACTCCCCCGGGCTTAAAATCCTGCTCGATAAGAAACGACTGCCACTTCCTGACCTCGCTTCCTTTTGAACCTTTTTTAAGTGTTTTCATTTTTGTAGACCTTCTTTGTTTAAGTTTTAATTTAAATTGTATTCCCGTCACCATATTTCATTTGTACTTATGCATTCTGGCATAAGGGATGATGTTATAAGCGAAACTTGGAATCCACTCCTACTAACATATCTCAGATTTTAGAACGTGTTAGTAATTTTACAGCAGTTTTGTCAATTGAATAAAATCTAACACACATCACGATATCCTGACTTTAAGAGTATTTAAATAGTTCTCTGAAAGCAGATTGTGTATTCTTACCTGCATCTCCATCGACTGCTATACCGCATTTCTTCTGATAATATTTTATTTTTTGTTTAACAATATTTCTCAAAGATGTCTGTTGTTTCACTTCAGGAATTTGAGCGTGAGCTAAATCCCACATACCAAGTACTACTAATCCGTTTTCTTTGTAGAGTTGCCTGACGGTTTTATAATCACCGTCCCACGTCCAACCTTTGCCATCTTTAAAAACGAGATCGACAGCAACACCGTAATAATGCATACCGAATTGACTGCATTTAGAAAAGCCCTGTTTGAATAATGATAGCTGTCTTACATTACTACGGTAGGTTTCGAATATGTGAAGGTTAGGAACTTGCTTACAAATTTTTTCTGCTTTATTACGGATAGACGGATAGAGTAAGTCCGAATTGCTACAAATGCTATTTTTAAAATAATCGGAAGATGGAACGACTACTTTGCAAAAGTGATTAGCTATGTTATCGAAAAGTTTGTCTATATCCTTCTCTGAAGTTGGAGTTATTATCTTAGTAAGGGTGTAATCATAACCCAACTCAGCTGCTTTGGAAAAAGTATTTTTTCCGACCATGCCGTCCGACTCTAATCCGTGCTTTTTCTGAAATGCAACTGTAGCATTGTGCGTATTCTGTCCGAAGTCGCCGTCAACTCCACCGGGTTTAAAACCCTGCTTGATAAGAAACGACTGCCATTTCCTGACATCGCTTCCACGTGAACCTTTTTTTAATGTTCTCATTTTTTTTACTCCTTATTTAATTTCTTTATATTTTTCGCCAGGAGAAACTCCTGACGTGCACAACTAAATTCGAATTATTGCTATGAAAAACATACATATTTTACCTAATCTTTCTCAAGATCTTTTTTATTATCAGATGGAACAATTTCAGCTTCTTCTTTAGGGGATGCATCTTTTGTACCGATACCTTTACCTAATATGTATCCCGAAATACCTGCTAATATAGCTGCTAACTCCCGTCCTTCTAATATTCCGAGAATTCCAAAGAGAATGATTGCAATTATTAATATGAACAATGTTATAAATTGAAGACCGCTTCCTCCTAACAATTTCTCAGCTATGGGCTCTCTCCTGCTTGATTTCCACAAGATTACTATAAAACAACCAATCAGCAGTATTGCTATCAAACCGGTGAACAAATAACTAACAGACTTTCGAAACTCCTGTTCCTGGTATTCGGGAGCCAAAGCTTCATCGATCGTAGTAATGCACTTCCTTAAATCACTATCAATATTTTTAATGTTAGATTCGACAAGGTTGATCTTTGTCCCAATGTCTTCCTGTTCGCGCAGTATATTAATTTTTACTGTATCTAATTTAGGATATAGTTTCTTGATTTCATCCTCACTATAAATCTTATGAAAGTTTATCCCGGCATTAAGGAAATACATTTCATCTATCTCGGAAAAGAAAGTGTTTAATTGAATGGTTCCGTTTTCTTGCTGCCCGAGTCCAGCTTTTAGTTTATTATAAGAAGAACTGAAAATTTTTAAATTATTTGTGATTGTAAGATTTTCTTTTTCCAGATTCTGCAGCTTTGCACTTTCCAGTTTCCTCAGATTTTCTTTTTCTGACCTGTAATCCCGAAGTTTCTTGAAATTTTCAAAATCATCCGAAGAACTAAACTCATTATTAAAATCTGAAAGAATAAAAAAAACTTTTACACTCGACTGGTCTGTATTCTTCTCAGAACGTCCTTTATTAACTCCTCCTTTCGGTTCATCATCGTCTTGAGCAAAAGATAAGTTAAAAAGAAGCAGTAAGAAAATTATTAAAATATTTTTCATGACAAGTTGATTTGAGTTTCAAATAAAAATTTAAAAAGGTCTCATAGAACCGAAGCCTAATGCTAAATTAAGAGCAGCAATAACATTACCTCCGGTTTCAGTATTACCCTCAAAATCTCTTCCGAATGTAAATGTTAGCAATTTGTTTTTAGCTAATTCATAACTCACATTCAGTGAAGCTTTATATTTAGCTTTTACATTATTAACATCTTGGTAGTGTCTATAAATTATCTCACCGGATATTGTAAAACCGAACAGATTGTCAAAATAAATACTTCCTCCAACATCCAGGTTTCCAAATGATTTTATTAAAACATTATTTGAGTCATCAATTATTGACCTGTCTATATTTCTTAAATACCTACCCAATAAAAATACACTCCATCCACTATGCCATTCGTAACCCGCATTAAGCCATGCACCCCATTTAAAAACTTTTAAACTATCAAAATTATCGAATGGGAAATTCAAAGCTAATCCTCCAGCAACATCCAGTTTAAATCCTATCCTCTGGTATTTTAAATTAGAAACTGTTTTTTTTACGTTTTTAGCTAATTCATCTTTCTTATATAAAGAATCCTTAAATTCTCTTTTCAATGAATCCAATGAATCCAATAAATATTTCTGCCTATCTTCAATTTTCTTTGCAAGTTCAGTTAGATCAGGTGTAGTAAAAGCTTCTTGTCTTAATTTAATAAGTATACTATCTTCTTTATATACTGTGTTGATACTGCTGGAAATTATCTTATTAATTTTTTTAACATCTTCTCTGATACTATCTATATCATTTTTATAACCTTTAAAATTTGTGTCAATCTCTCCACGAAATATCGAAATCTTTACACCTACTCCTAAGTTTGTTACTTCGATACTATCCTGACTTTCATTTGTAGTAGTAGCTAATGAAACCGTAAGACCTTGCAATATGTTTTCACGTAATTTGTTCGATTTAAAATCACTCCATTTTTTCATTTTATCTGAAAAGAATAACCAAGCAGGATTCATTTCAACCGAATAGCTTTTTGGATATACACTAAAATTGTCCGAAGCGTTTTGAATACTTGCCAGGAAATCCATGGGTGAACTTGGTCTGTCTACTTCTGTAGGATTGATTCCTAATATTGTAAATCCAGGTGATGAAGGTGCTCTTAGAAGATCAAATGATATGGTTTCATCATCTTCTTGTGAAAGAAGCGGCTGGCTAATAACAATTGTTGCAAATAACAAAAATATTATTTTTTTCATAATTATGAATTTTGTATTTGAAATATTATAGTAATAGGAAATGTTACAACATCACCATCTTCTACATTATCAATAGATTTAACAGGTATTGAAATATCTACTGCACCTTTAAGCTCTACACTAATCGTAACTTTATTCACATTTGGATTTAAATCGGTAACAGTAGTTGTTATATCAAATATACTTCCTGCTAATTCTTTCATAGTTCCTAGCCTGATATCAATATTTCCACTTGCACTATCCAACTTTTTATAATTCTTTAAAATTGTTGTGTAGGTTGCTAGTTCATTGCCATAGTCAATATTTATCTTCAGTTTAACTTCTGAACATGTATCTTTGAATTTTACTATTTTCACTGCTGGATTTGCTATGTAATTCATTTTATTTTTCTAAAAGTTTATAAAATTATATTTTAAGTTTTCAAATATAAGAACAGTTATTCTTATTGTCCCTAATACTTCTCCGCTACTATCTCCGCTATCTTCTTCGATGACCAGTAAGCACTATGGACGTCGGGGAATGAATCGCTTATATCAACGTAATGGTCTTCGACAAGGTTATCGGGATCATCGCAAAGAAATTATATCGGGTAAGACATCACATCGTCTTTATCCCAGAAGTTTAACCACTTACTATACACTCCGTCAGGTCCTTTTTTTATTCCCATATTATCGATTGGTATCTTTTCATTGTTAATCATCTTATCCATTAACGTACCGCTGCGAACTATCATCGGTGTAATAGGGGAGCCGAGTGTCACAAAACATTTTACGAAAACCTGTTCGTTTAGTGCAAACTTTTGTAACGTCTCTAATTTATCGATTTCCGATTGCGAGGTTAAAAAGCTCTTGCTCTTCCCGCCAAAAAGTATAAATAAAATATCGTGCATAATTACCGTACCCGCGCTATGAGAAATAATTGTGAAGTAATAAACTTCATCGCTTTTTAATACGGGGAGGTTATCTAACAAAGTGTTTAAAACATTTTGTCTAATTTGTTCTTTACCGTCTTCGGATACATAATAGAACATATCGGAAAAACCGAGCAGGAAGTTTTTTCTAATTACATTATAAATGAACCTTGTCGGGTTTAACGTGAAATCCCAGTGCTTGTCTGCGATTTCATCTACTTGCTGATACAGGTATCTCTCAACATTTGCCAGATACTTATCTTTTGTAATTATGCTGGGTAAATCAAAACCCCATTCAATATCTACCCTTTGGGCAGGGTAGTTCTTTCCTTTCGCTTCAAGAGCTTTGCATAATAAATTTTCAAACGAGTTGAAGTCTTCTTTGTGCAGCTTCGGATCTGGTGCAGGTGTTATACCATGAATATAAATTATTACTTCCTTCTTCGCCGGCATTTTATTTTTTGCTTTAATAAAAATCCCCCTGCAATAAATCAAAGAGCAGGGGGACTTTACATTTAAATCTCCTCTTCAATATCCATAATGATTTCAGCAGTGTCGGGATCATATACTGAGATTAACCATATGTTACCTGTTAACACAGCGGTGATTGTATATCCCGCAGAAATTAAAGACTGAACATACGAACTCGGAATGTAATTATCTCCGTCTGCTAAAACATTAGAGAATGTGAGTGAGAACACTACCAAAAATGAAGCAACAAACCTAAGGAATTTTGATTTAAGCATAAATATCCTCCTTAAAATTATATTGTATAAGTTACGAATAATAAATTTTCATTCAAAAACAAAATTTTTCTAAACGGAAAATCTGGAATACATATTCCTTACTAATATTGTTGAAATTTTGCTAATATTTGAATATTTTAGTATATCTTAACGGAACATCAGGTAGTTTTTTTGGGAACCTCATTTTATACTATTTTCAATGAAAAATCCGTCCGGTTCATTACATAATCTTATACACTCTCTTACTTCTGATGAAAGAGGTTACTTTAGAAAAAATGCATCATCGAATATTCAGGGAGGTACGAAAGCCTACATTAAACTTTTCAATGAGATTCTGCAAACGAAAGAATACGATGAGATGCTTCTTAAAAAAACATTCAGTGAAGAGAAGTTCGCAAAACACTTCTGGAAAATAAAAACTTACCTATACAAAACGATACTTAAAAGCCTACGAGATTATCATTCCGAAAACGTTAGAGAATTAAAAACAAATAAAATCCTCGATAACTTGTACCTTTTACTCGAGAAAGGTTTGTACAATGATAGCAAAAAGCTTTTGAGCAAAGCAAAAAAAATGTGTTATGATTACGAACTGTTCGCACCACTGTTAAGACTGTTGGTCTTCGAAAAAAAGCTGATGGTTAATACAAGACATTCAGGATTAAATGAAAAGGATATTAATAAACATTTCGAAGAGGTTAAGGAAGCCACAGAAAAAATAAATAACTGGAATGAATATCAATATAACTCATCGCGTCTATTCCTTCTGATTAAGAAAAAGAGTTCTGTCAAATCCTGGGATGACCTTAAAGATATTTATGCTATAATGCAGCAGCCAATTTATAAGGACGTTAATAATGCCGTTACCTTCGAAGCAAAACTTTCTTTTCATAAGGCACATTATTATTACTACTATCTTGCGTGTGATTATGAGAACTGTTATAGTCACAGTGAAAAAATGTTGGAGCTGTTCGAATCATCCGAAATAAAAATGAAAAGCAGACCGGGTGCTTATCTTAAATTGTTAACCAACCATCTCGAAGTGTGTTTACAGATTTTGAGGTTTGATAGATTCTTGGATTATTATGAAAAACTCAAGTTATTAATTTCAAGTTCTGTAAATAATGTTGATACAATAAACATAGTATTTTTAAATCTTGAATTGGAGTATTACATTAAAACGGGTAAGTATGGTAAAGGATTACAAATGATAGGAAAAATAAACGACGTTACGAATTCGTTAAAAGGTGCAGCAAATGAAATGATGAAATGTTCTGTATATTATAATATTGCCTACCTGTATTTTCTGAAAAATGAATTCAACAAATCCATCCATTACCTGAATAAGATATTACACGATTCAAAAGTAAAGGATGAAATTGAAATTTTTTATTATGCACGGTTGCTAAACCTCATTGTGCATTATGAAATTGGAAGCTTTACACTGCTTGAAAGCATACTTAAGTCAACTTACAGGTATCTTTATAAAAGGCAGCGAGTTTATAAATTTGAAAAACAAATATACCGATTCATAAAATCTTTATTTAATGTGAAATCGGAAAAAAAGTTAATAAAATCATTCGATCAACTAAAACATAGTTTAGAAGAAATATTATTTAATCCTTTCGAAAACGGAGCACTCGGATATATAGATTTAGTCTCGTGGTTAGAAAGCAAAATCACAAATAGAAAATTCTCTGATGTGTTAGATGATAAACTAAAACATGTTGCATAAAAAATGAAGAGGTGATCTCACGTTTAGTAAAATTATATCTTTGAGATGGCAAGTATAATTATGAAAGAATATAATTATTTGAATCAAAAAAGCCCGCCTGTCTACAACACCTTGGGCAGGCAGGCAGCAGGTGACTCTAAAATGTTTTTATATATTTTTTAAAACCATAGTTTGAACTCATCAAAAGTGCGGTTTCTTTAATGTATTCCTTAGAAACTATTAATTTTTAATTTCGTTTATTATATTGTTTTCATGTTTAAACTATAAAACATATTATCCTTATGGAAAAAATATCGACCCTCCTGCGTCATTCAATTTTTATTTTCATCGTTTCAAGTTTCCTTATAAGCTGCGGTAAATCAAAACAAACAAAAATCTTCAACACAGAACCTGTTTCGATAAAAAAATACGATACTCCTCCTGGTGCGGATCCTAATGTTCCGGCAGAGTTAGGCGGAGATGGTTTTACCGGTGAAGGTTGGGAAACAAAAACCGAATTTAACACAATAGGTAATCCTGATGCCGTGAAAGGCGGCAGCATCATCCTATCCATACCTGATTTCCCCGGAACTCTGAGAATGGAAGGAAAAGATGCAAACTCTTATGTAAATTATCTTCTTAAATACCAAATAGCATACGAAGGATTACTCGGATTAGATCCGATAACAGAAGAATTCATTCCTGAGTTAGCAACACACTGGAAAATTTCCGATGATAAAAGAGAATTTACATTCAGAATAAATCCCGATGCAAGATGGGCAGATGGAAAGCCCGTAGTTGCTGAAGATGTTATTGCAACGTGGAAATTACATGTCGACCCGGGTATATTATCGCCCTATACGAACATTCTTTACGGCAGTTATGAAGAACCCGTTGCTGTCAGTAAATACATAGTAACGGTAAAAACAAAACAACTTAACTGGAGACAGTTTCTATACTTTGGTGCATCACTTAGAATAATGCCCGCTCATTTAATCGGGAATTTAACAGGTGCGGAATATTTAGAAAAATACCAGTTTGAGTTTATTCCCGGCAGCGGTCCGTATATCATCGATGTTAATGAAATTAAAAAAGGACAATCTTTAATTGTACGAAGAAGAAGTGACTACTGGGCTGAAGATGCAGAGCAAAATATCGGTAAATTCAATTTTGATTATATCAAATTCGAGGTTGTTAATGATAGAAGAATCGAATTCGAAAAATTTAAAAAAGGTGAACTCGATTTAATTGACCTTACAGGTATATCAAAAATCGATAACTGGAGAGAACTCGAAGATTATGAAAAATACAAACAAGGATTAATCCTAAGAAGAGAGGTATACAACCAATATCCAAGTGGTTTAAGGGGTATCTGTTTAAACATGAGGAAACCTCCATTTGATGATATTCGAATCAGAAAAGCCTTTGCACATTTATTTAACAGGACAAAAATAATTGAAAAGCTCTATTATGATGTTCCGGCAGTTTTAGATTCTTATTGGGCAAACTCTGTCTATGAAAATCCTAACAATCCGAAAGTGAGGTATGATTATGATGAAGCTCAAAGACTGCTTTCGGAAGCTGGATGGACTGAAAAAAACGCTGACGGTTATTTAGTAAAAGGTGGCAAGATTTTCGAACTTGATTTACCTTTTGGACATCCGACTCTCGAAAGATTTTTAACAATTTTCCAGGAAGACCTTAAAAAGGCTGGTATCAAACTTAATTTAAGACAGGTTGACGGAACTACAAGCTTTAAGATTGGAAATGAAAGAAATTTCACAGTAATCTATACAGGCTGGGGTGGGCTCGTTTTCCCAAATCCGGAAAGTTCTTTTGGTCCCGGCACAGCCGATCAACCAAACTCTACAAATTGGTCCGGCGTAAAAGATGCAAGAATAGATACACTATGTTATAAATATAATATCTCTTTCGATAGAGATGAAAGAATTAGAATCATACAGGAAATTGATTTAATCTTATGTCAGCTCCAGCCTTATGCTTTAGCCTGGTATTATCCATCACAAAGGATAGGCTTTGCGAATAAGTTTGGCTACCCTACCGGTATTCTATCAAGAACAGAAGATGTAACGGATGCAATACCAACTTACTGGTTCAATGATCCGGAAAAAACTGTAGAGTATGAAAAAGCATTAAAAGATAAAAACATTGTTCTTGAGCAAGGCGAAATGGTCGATAAATATTGGATAACTTATTCGAAAAAATAAACTAACACAATCTCTCATATTAATAAATTATTATAATAATTAAACCAGAGCCATGAAATACAATAATATATTTTTCTATACATTCATACTATTATTAACTTCAAGTTTCTTTGTTAGCTGTGGGCAAAAAAGGAAAATGGTATTCGACACAAAGCCCGTTTCAATTAAACAATTTGATGTACCGCCTGGGGCAGATCCAAACGTTCCTGCTGAATTAGGTGGTGAAGGTTTCACAGGGGAAGGCTGGGAAACAAAGACAGATTATAATCTCTTAGGAGATGAGGAAGCTGTAAAAGGCGGAAGCATAGTAATGTCTATTCCTGATTTCCCAGGTACCCTGAGAACTGAAGGGAAAGATGCGAATTCATATTTAAACAGAGTAGCTCAAGTCCTTATATATGAACCACTTTTACAATTAGACCCGGTTACAGAAGAATTTATGCCATGCCTTGCAACTCACTGGAAGGTTTCTGAAGATAAAATGAAGTTCACATTTAGAATAAATCCTGATGCAAGATGGGCAGATGGTAAAAGAGTTACAACAGAAGATGTTATTGCTACCTGGAAATTACTCGTAGACCCCGGTATTTTAGAAGCCTATTCTAATATTCTTTATGGCTCTTACGAAGAACCTGTAGCCGAGAGCATGTATATTATTTCTGTAAAATCGAAACAATTGAACTGGAGACAGTTACTTTATTTCTCAGCATCAATGTTTATATTACCTTCGCACTACATTGGTGGTATAAGCGGTTCTGAATATCTTGAAAAATATCAAATGAAATTCATCCCCGGAAGCGGACCATACTTAATCGATGAAAATGACGTTAAAAAAGGTCAATCAGTTTCAATAAGACGGAGAAGTGATTACTGGGCGGAAGATGAAAAATATAATACCGGGCTTTATAATTTTGATTTAGTCAGATTCGATATAGTTCAAGATCCATCATTAGAGTTTGAAAAATTTAAGAAAGGTGATATCGATGTAATGAACGTTGGAAGAGCTCAGTGGTGGGCAGAAAGATTCGACTTTGAAGATTATGAGAGAGGCTTAGTACAAAAAAGAAAAGTGTATAATGAAAATCCAAACGGTGTCTCAGGTATTTGTCTAAATATGAGAAAGTATCCGTTCAACGACATAAAAATAAGACAGGCATTCGCTTATCTTTTCGACAGAGATAAGTTTAATGAAAAATTATTCTTCCAATCATATTTCCCGGTATATTCATTTTTCCCCGGTTCGGTATATGAAAATCCTGACAATCCTAAAATAAATTTTGATATAGATAAGGCTCAGCAATTGTTAACAGAAGCAGGATGGAAAGAAAAGAATGCGGAGGGTTATCTTATCAAGGAGGGTAAAATTTTCGAAGTAGAATTACCTTATGGTTTTCCGGGAGCAGAAAGATATTTAACAATATATCAAGAGGACCTCAAAAAAGTCGGTGTAAAACTAAACTTACGTCAGCTTGATGGCTCAACAAATTTTAAACTTGGAAACGAAAGGAATTTTGATTTAATAACAATAAACTGGTCTGGATTAGCAATTCCAAATCCCGAAAGCTCGATGGGTCCCGGAACTGCAGATGAACCAAATACAACGAATTGGCCCGGAATCAAAGATGCGAGGATAGATGAACTCTGCGGAAAATACAACCTTTCATTTGACCGTAACGAGAGAATTAAAATAATCCGTGAAATAGATTTTATTGCTACATCTATGCAGCCCTATGTATTCGGGTGGTATGCTCCTTATCAAAGACTTGCTTTTCATAATAAGTTTGGATTCCCAAAATGGATATTACCAAGAACCGAAGATTATTTAAGAATTCCTATTCTCTGGTGGAATGATCCAGAGAAGGCTGCTGAATATGAAGATGCAAGGAAAGACAAGAACATTGTTTTACCAAAAGGAGAAGTTGACCAGAAGTACTGGATTGAATTAAGAGAAAAAAGAGAGAAAGGCATTGAATCAGAAGAAGCAGATGAGGAATAACTTTGAGTATTTAAACAATTGACCTATTTCCTGTTTTATAAAATTATAAGTATACCATAAAAGATTTATAACAAAACATATAAAATCAAGATATAATAGTTTAACATTATGACATTTTATTTTATCAGAAGATTTCTTCTTATAATCCCTACCTTTTTAGGAATCACAATTTTAGTATTCTGTATTTTGCAGATCGTACCAGGCGGACCTTTAGAAATGGAGTTAATGAAACTAAGGGGAATGGGAGGAACACTTCCTGGTGGAGAAGTTACATCTTCAACCGGGGGTACAACCGGTACTATTAATATACCGGAGTCTGCATTAGAAGAAATGAAAAAGTTCTACGGTTTTGATTTACCAATACATTTAAGATACGCAAGATGGCTTGGAAATTTATTAACATTCAATTTAGGAAAATCTTATGTATACGCCGAACCTGTCTGGGATGTAATCAAAAGCCGGTTTCCAATATCGATTTATTTCGGTTTGATAGGATTTACATTAACATACCTGATATGTGTGCCTCTTGGGGTAGCTAAAGCAGTAAAGAATGGTTCGACATTCGATTTTGCAACATCTGCAATTGTATTTATGGGATATGCTATTCCGGGTTGGGCATTCGGAGGTTTGATGTTAACATTGCTTGGAGGAGGTAGTTTCTGGGATGTGTTCCCCCTGGGTGGATTTCGTTCAGATGATTTCGAATATTTGACTTTCCCGGAACAAGTGTGGGATCAGTTTTATCATACGATCCTTCCTGTTTCAGCTTATTTGGTTAATTCGTTTGCAACACTTACAATATTAACAAAAAACTCAGTAATAGAAAACCTTAGCCAGGATTATGTGAAAACCGCATTTGCTAAAGGTCTTTCAGAGAAAAGAGTTATTCTTGGACATGTATTCAGAAATTCTTTAATCCCTCTGGCAACAGGTTTGGGACATGCGTTATCATTGATTTTAGCAGGGAGTATTTTGATAGAAGTAGTCTTTAACATTAATGGTATGGGTTTGCTTGGATACAAATCAATTTTAAACAGAGACTACCCGGTAACAATGGGAATATTAGTGATTTCAAGCTTACTTATGTTAACCGGTAATATAATATCCGATATTTTTTATGCAATAATTGATCCTCGAATTAGATTTAAATAATAAATAATACTAATTATTCATGAGCGAAAACTCAAAAAATTATAAAAACCCTGATGGAAGTAATCTGACAGATTCCTCATCAAAAATTGAAACAAAAATAGAAGGTAACGATAACAAAAAGGATGTTTCAACATCCATATTTAAGAAAAGATGGAAAAAATTTAAAACCCTTAAAAGAGGTTATTATTCATTTATAATCATTTTAATTCTATATGCATTATCTTTTATTTTACCCTTATTAGTGAATAAAGATGCTCTCATTGTACAATATGAAGGTGATTACTATTTCCCTGTTTTTAGTTATTATGCAGCAGAGAAATTCGGACAGGATATTCCCGGTGAAGCAAATTATAGATTACTCAATGAAAAGTTTAAAAACGATGACAGTGATAACTGGGTTTTAATGCCTTTGTATCCTTATGGTCCAAATCAAAATTTGCTGGATGAGTTAGAGGGTTCACCTCCACATCCTCCGTCGATAGGTCACATTTGCGGAACAGATGACCGGGCAAGAGATGTATTTGCAAGATTATTATATGGTTTTAATATTTCTCTTTCGTTTGCTATTCTGGTTACTATAGTAAGTTATACTATCGGAACGATGGTCGGATCTGCACTCGGATATTACGGAGGTAAAGTGGATATTTTCGGTCAAAGATTAATCGAGATATGGGCAACACTACCATTTCTTTACACTATTATTATAGTTAGTTCAATTGTGCAACCGAATTTCATACTCCTTGTTTTTGTTCTGAATTTGTTTTGGTGGATAGGTATAACTTATTATATCCGGGGAGAATTCTATCGTGAAAAAGCAAGAGAATATGTATCAGCAGCAGTATCAATGGGAGCTAAGAACAGAACAATAATATTGAAACATATTTTACCCAATTCGTTGACGCCAATAATATCTTTTGCTCCATTTGCTGTAGTGGGAGGAATAGCATCATTAGTAGCATTGGATTACCTTGGATTTGGTTTACCACCTCCTACACCAAGCTGGGGACAGTTGATGAATCAAGGATTATCAAACATTAATTATTGGTGGTTAGTAACTTTCCCGTTGATTGCTATGTTCCTTTCGCTGCTTTCGATAGTATTCATTGGAGAAGCAGTAAGAGAGGCTTTTGATCCGAAGATTTATTCAAGATTAAGATAAATTACAGAATCTTAGTAAAAAATTTAGAATATGGATAATAAGAAAAAATTAGTTGAAATAAAAAACCTTCGAACATACTTCTTTATTGAAGCAACCGATAAACAGATAGAAAGCGAAGTCAACGGAAAGAAGATCAAGGGTAAAATTCCTGCTAAAGCTGTAGACGATGTAAGCTTTAATATATACGAAGGTGAAGTTCTGGGAATCGTTGGTGAGTCCGGTTCAGGAAAATCAGTAACGGCAAATTCAATATTAAGATTAATTCCCGATCCCCCCGGAAAGATTGTCGGAGGTGAAATATTTTTTAAAGGTGTAGACATGTTAGCCCTTACGCATGATGAAATGAAAAACTACAGGGGAAATGAAATAACTATGATCTTCCAGGAACCGCTCACGTCTTTGAATCCTGTACTTAAAATCGGTAAACAAGTTATGGAAGTTATACTTTGCCACCAGGATGTATCTAAGGATGTTGCTTTCGAGAAAGCTGTTGAAATATTGGACCTTGTTGGCATTCCCGATGCTGGAAAAAGAATGAAAGATTATCCTCACCAATTCAGCGGCGGAATGAGACAAAGAGTTATGATTGCAATGGCGCTCGCTTGCGAGCCTTCATTGTTAATCGCAGATGAGCCTACAACTGCTCTGGATGTAACCATACAGGCACAAATACTCGACCTGATGGTGAAAATTAAAAATGAAAAAAAGGAAGCAGCTATTCTTCTAATTACACATAATCTTGGAGTTGTTGCAGAAATTTGTGACAGGGTTATTGTAATGTACGGCGGAAAATTCCAGGAAATCGGTAACATTTTTGAGATCTTTGATAATCCCAAACATCCATATACGATCGGACTCCTAAGCTCTCTTCCAAATCCCGAAAAAGAAACAAAAGAAAAACTGAAAGCAATTCCGGGAATTATACCTCATATATTAGAACTACCAAAAGGATGTAAGTTCTGCACAAGGTGTACAGAGGTTATGGATAAATGCTGGGACAATGAACCCGAATTGATAGAGTTAACCCCGGGACATTTTGTAAGATGTCACCTTTTTTAAAAAAGAAAACATTTAATTACAATTAATCATTAAAAATTAATGAATCCTGAAAACATACTCGAGATAAAAAATTTAAGTGTAAAATTTCCTGTAACAGGTGGATTATTCTTAAGAAAAGTAGCTGAAATAGAGGCTGTAGATGATATTAGTTTTGATATACGCAGAGGAGAGACATTGGGATTGGTTGGTGAATCTGGTTGCGGTAAATCTACCGTTGGAAAAGCTATTCTTAATATTTTGAAATTTGCCTCCCCAGATGTCGCTATTGGTGGATCGCTATTTTTCAATTCAGATTACGGTGAAATTGATTTGCTTAAGTTGAACAGAAACGAAATGAGGAAATACAGGAAGAATATTCAAATGATCTTTCAGGATCCATACTCATCATTAAATGCACGATTATCCGTTGGACAAATTATAGAGGAGCCATTGCTCTACCATACAAAAATGAACAAATCGGAAAGAAGAGAAAAAGTTGCATGGCTGCTGGATAAAGTCGGTTTACAGGCTGAACAATCTAAAAGATATCCTCATGAATTTTCAGGTGGGCAAAGGCAGAGAATCGGAATTGCAAGAGCTTTGTCAACCAACCCGAAACTCATTATTGCGGATGAACCCGTTTCCGCTCTTGATGTTTCTATACAAGCACAGGTTATTAATTTACTACAGGATTTGCAATCTGAATTTGATTTGAGCGTTTTGTTTATTGCACATGATCTCTCGGTTGTTGAACACATCAGTTCAAGAATTGCCGTTATGTATTTAGGAAAAATCTTTGAATTAGGTATCGGAAAAGAAATATACCACCACCCGAATCATCCGTACAGCAAAGCGTTATTATCCGCGGTACCACTTCCTAATCCAAAATACAGAGATAAAGAAAGAATCATTTTAGAAGGAGACGTTCCTACACCATTAAACAAACCCAGCGGATGCGTATTTAGAAACCGGTGTCCTATCGCAAAACCAGAGTGTGCTAATTTTATACCGGTATTAGAAAAGAAAACAGGAGAGCAATACGCTGCTTGCCCTTATACAAAATATGACAAGGTTTCTGCCTAAACATGATATCGGATGTCTTTTGAAATGAATGTTACGGGGAGAAATTCCTGTTAATCACTTCGATCCAGAACCTGTACTGATTCCAGAATAGTCTTATTATTAATTGATTCTTTTTCCACTCACGGAATACGAAACTTCTTCCATCATTTATAGATGCTTCTAATTTTTTCTCGTTACCTTTGTTCTTTAAATTTGGGGAGATATAATCTTTATTGAAATTCTCTTCTCCAAACTGATTTACTATATATTCATACACATTAGACAGATTTTCAACTTCAGCTGAACTAATGTAGAAAACAAATCCAACTGTCGGAATAAATTGAATCCCATCGAAATCTCCTTCATCAATAACTTCTTTAGAATACAAACCATCATTCATTTGCCAACTCATCGGAGATTTTGAATCCTGCATATCTATACCCCATAATGTTTGTGAATATAAGTTAGTTTTAAAAAGTAGAAAAATGAAGATTAGTACTACAAGTAAATACAGAACAATTTTCTTTGGCAATAATAAAAAAGAAATCATTAAAAAGTTTTTTATATAATAACAAATCTAATTTTGTTACGTAATTAAAAAATAACTAATTGAGTCTCAACAATATATGAGTAATTTTATACTTTGAGTTTATTTCTTACCGAACTTAAAAAACAAATTTATCTGGATATAAATTAATTTGGTTTGAATTTTTTTGTTTAAATATATAAATTAAGTGTTCTTAAAAATTGATGGGGCTATAGCTCAGTTGGTAGAGCGTCTGAATGGCATTCAGAAGGTCAGCGGTTCGACCCCGCTTAGCTCCACCCTAAAAGTTTGAAATGTAGCCCGCCATAGGTCTACCTCTGCCTGTCAGCAGACAGGTGTTGTAGACAGGCGGGCTTTTTTGTACGTCTGAATGTGTCCGCAGTAATGTCCGCACTTCTATAAAAAAATACTAACTGCTTCTACTTTCTTCTGACAACTTGTTGAGTTTCTTTCTTAATGTTTTTGCTTAAGTGTTCATATAATACTTTCGAGTGGTTTCTATAATACTATGATCTAATAGGTCTGCAACATCTCCCCTATCGAATCCTTTGTCCGCTAAATCAGTTGCAAAAGTCTTTCTGAAAGTTTTTAAAGTGTATGCATGTCTTTACTTCAATACCTAACCTCTGCTTTAATCTTTTAAACTTTCTTCCCGCTATAATCGTAGACGTTCTCCCCGCCATAATCATTATCTTCAAGATCTCCTGCATACGCTTCATCTCTTGCCTCCTTTTCTGATTCAGCATGCAATATCCGATGAGGTCTCCATATCTAGTGTATGAATATGGAATTCTGATTTTGTATTTGTTCATGTTGTTTACTCCTTTTTAGGTTTGTTGAAAGTTGGTGGTGAGAATTGTGGCTGTTTATTTGAAGAGTTGTTGGGAAGTATAGCGAGTTCGTTTTGGTGTGAGTTCTTTTGTTAAGTATATTATACCACAATTAATTTCTAACGATAGCAGTAAAGTGAGTTAACAGCTTTTCCAAATTTCTTGAATTCGGTTTTGTTTTATTCACGAAATGCTCTTACTATCCTTTTTGTGAGTGTTTTTACTATGTGTTAAAAATTTATTTTAGAGAAAATGTTATGAAAACACGGGTTAGCTAAATACTTGAAATATTTTCATAAATCGCAATATTTATGGCTTATTCAGGTGCTTATTTTAGTAAAAATGTAATATTTTTATTACAACCCCGAAAATTTGTGCTCGCCTTTTTAATATTAAATGTATTATATTTGGATTGTATACAAAATTAAATTAAAATAAGTAGTATTATAAAAAATATTTTTTTGCAATTTAAATTCTTTTTTAATAAATTGTACTATCCGTTAATTGGGGGACATCAAAATGGAAATTAAATCCTTTATTATAGATGATGAACTACATGCGAGGAAAAACATTAGATTCCTATTGAAAAATTTTATTCCTGAGGTTTCAATAGTAGGCGAATACTGTAATGTAAAAAAAGCCATCAAAGCTATACCTGAAAAAAGACCTGACCTCGTATTTCTTGATATTCAGATGCCGGACCTTACCGGATTTGATTTTCTTGAAATAGCAGGAGAACGGAATTTTGAAGTGATATTTGTGACCGCACATAATAAGTTCGGAGTAGAGGCTGTAAAGGCGGGTGCTTTAGACTATATTCTAAAGCCTATTAGTGTTAGCGAATTGAGAACCGCAATAGATAAATTCAAGAAGATCGGGTTACAAAAAACAAAATCTAATGATGGTAAGGATAAAGATTTCAATATTAAAATTCCTCAATCTCATGGGTTTGCGTTTATCGATTCAAGAGAAATAACAAGATTAGAAGCTGAAAACAATTACACAAGAGTATTCACAATAAAAGGTGAGCAATTCTTTACATGTAAAACAATAAAAGAATTTGAGATATTACTCGATTCAAAACTTTTCCTTAGAATCCACAAATCTTCAATTATAAACTTAAATTGTTTCAAAGAGTTTGTAAATATGGATGGTGCATACGTTCTATTGAAAGACGATTCGAAGATAGCAGTATCGAGAAGGAAAATTCATGATTTAAAAGATGCAATAAACAAATTCACAACTACGTATAAATAATATTATCCTTGAAAAAATTAGCTGTAATAATATTATATAACGTCTAATTATTAATAATACATAATCTTTTCATATTTTCGTTTGGTTTTTCATATTGAGACATTAATTTCCAAAAGGATATTTTTCTAATCTTTAGAGACTCGAATGTTCTGTTATGTGTTATGTTTTT
>JADHVP010000041.1 GCA_016783945.1 Ignavibacteria bacterium | reverse complement strand
CTTGTCTAAGTACCGATATACTTTATCAATATTAATACTGATTCCTTTGTGTTTATAAAGATAATCAACCGTTTTTAGTTTGCTTACCGGATAAACTAAACGTGTGATTACCAGATACCGGAACATCTCATCTTCCAATCTATTAAAACCAATTTGGTCAAATATTTTACCCAAAAGCAGTTCAGGTCCTAACAATTTTATTCCTTCAATCGCGTTGAAAAATGTATCAACTAAATCCATTTCCTTATCCATTTCCTTATCCATTTCCTTATCCATTTCCTTATCCATTTCCTTATCCATTTCCTTATCCATTTCAAAATTAATTCGTGGTTGCCCCAAAATCGTTTCTTTCTCTTGTTGTGCTTGTATAAAAAGTTGTTCAACCTTCTTGATATCTTTAGAACTACCTATGGTCTTAACAACTTTGTACTTCCCAGAGCTTTTATCAATAATTTGAATACTGATAACGCCACTTCTATTTTTCTTTTGCCGTATGAACATACAACAATATTGTTCCTGGGACACCCTATTCAAAGTCAAAAATGCAGTATTTAGAAAGATTTCCCAGTATTTCCTCCTCTCTTTAAAAATGTGTTGAAGTCAGGAGGTTGTAAACAGGTGCCTTGCTTAATGTACTTACAATTTACTTGATGTTTTTGTTTTATCAAAAATAACGTGCGAGGATGTTTAGAAAATGGTTCTTGTTAAGTAACCTTCAAAATCAATAATTTTAAAGAGGTTTTCTTGTTAAAATAAGAAAATCTCTTTTTATTTTAAAAACATATCAAAGATATCTTACATCCTCTCCGGCGCAGATATCCCAATTATATCAAAACCATTCTTGAGAACTTGTTTAGCAGCAAGGCAAATTTGTAGGCGTGTCTTTGAAGTTTCTTTATCATCGGGATTAAGCACCCTGTTATTATGATAGAATCTATGGAAGCATTCAGCTACAGAGTTCAGGTATGTAATTATCTTATGCGGTTCATAAGTGCTGGCAGTTGTTAATACTTCATCTGGAAATCTTGATAACACTTTCAGCAATTTTATTTCATCATCAGTTTTGATGAGTTCAAAATTGATATCATCGATTTTAGCATCCTCATAATCAGGAAAGTTTTCCTCGGCATTCCTTAATATACCGCAGATTCGGGCATGTGCATATTGAAGATAGTAGACGGGATTTTTTTCGGATTTATCTTTCGCAAGTTCGATATCAAAATCCAGCTGTGTGTTAGCGCTTCTCATTACGAAGAAAAACTGCGTAGCATCAACTCCGACGTCTTCGATAAGGTCATCGAGATAGTAAACATCGTCACTACGCTTGCTCATTTTAACAGACTCTTCACCTTTCTTAAAAGTAACCATCTGGTGAATGATGACCTTAATGTTACTTATAGCGTACCCGGCAGATTTCACACCAAACAAGACTTCTTTATATGTATCGCTATGATCGGATCCAAAAATGTCAAGTATTAAATCATAACCTCTATTAATTTTATCGATGTGGTATGCCATATCAGGCAAACGGTAAGTCGGTTCTGATCTCCGGTTTGTTGCTATATCATCAGATTTAATAATCACCTTATCATCTTGAAATCCTCCTGATTTCATTTTAAGCCACCAAGCATTATCTTTTTTATATATAAGATTTTTTGTTTTAAATTCATATAATAATTTTATGATACCCGAAGAAGAAAGTTTTTTCTTTTTATATATATCAATATTCTCTACATCTTCTGTATTAATTATTAAAATATTATAGGGATATAGAGAACTTTCTTTAAAGAAAATATCGTGTTTGATTTTTAGTATTTTTAATGTCTTCTTTATCAAGTTTAAACAGTATTTTTCTCCTCGTTTAATCCAAAAATCATCACCAGGAGGTAGATTTCTTTTGTATTCTTCATAAATTTCTTCTGCAATTTTTTTTACATATTCACCTTTATACATATCATCTCTAAACTGAATCCTAGAATCAAAAATTTGTTTATAACCACTTTCAATAGATTGACCCAAAATACTCATTTGATAGCCTGCATCGTTGTAATAATATTCTCGTGTAACTTTATAACCTATCCATTCCAAAAGATTTGCAATTGCTTTTCCAAGGCATATATGTCTGCCATGTCCCGCATGAAGAGGTCCCGTTGGGTTTGCACTTACCCATTCTATGTTGGCTGTTTTGTTTTTATTTAAATCTGATTTACCATATTCAGATTTCTTTTGTAGAATTAGCTTCAGGTTGTCTTTATAGAAATTGTCAGATATATAAAAATTAATGAACCCGGCTCCGGCTATTTCGATCTTATCGATAAGATTTTTATCAAACTCTAAATTGTCTATTATTTCTTTTGCAATATCTCTTGGGTTCTTTTTGAATTCTTTTGCAAGTGATAAGGCAAGGTTTGTCGAAAGGTCACCGAACTTTTCCTCTTTCGGTTTCTCAAGGATTATTTCTTTAGATTCGAGTCCGATTTTTTTTAAAGCAGCATTTAGTATGTCAGTTATGTAATTAATCATAAGTTAATCGCAAAATAGAATAGTAGGATGTTTAGTTTTTAATCCAGTTATTTTTCTTGTACCAGTCTATGGTTTTGGCAAAGCTTTCTTCAAGTGTGTGTTTTTCAATGAATCCCAATTCGTCTTTTGCTTTTTGGTTGGAGCATACCCATCTTTCGCGTGTTATGTCTTTACACTTTTCAACATTTAGTGTGGCAGCGTTCTTCGAAAAGGTGGAAAAGAATTGGGCGATATATCCAACACCGAAAACGACGGAGTGGGGGATTTTTATTTTTATAGCTTTCTTACCTAATAGCTTAGAAGTAATATTACCTATGTCATTCCAGTTGTATGCTTTATCAGATGATATAAAATATATCTCACCGCTATGGTTTGGTTTCTCAGCAGCAAGCATAATCCCGTCGATAAGATCTTCAATATAGATAAGACTCAAATATTTTTCTTTAAAACCTATCACACTATTAAGTCCTTTTGAGAAAGTTTGAAAGTACACGAGAATCTCCGTATCTCTTGGACCGAAAACTGCCGGGGGACGTATGATTGTTACCGGCAGTCTATCCCTATATTTTAAAACTTCCTGTTCGGCTTTATATTTTGTTGTACCATAATTAGTAATTGGTTTCGGGATATAATTTTCATCAATCGCTTTTTCACCGGGTGTGGGACCACAAACTGCTAACGAAGAAATATGTACGAATTTTTTAAGGTCTGGTTTGACTTTATGAGTAATTTCGATTAAATTTTTTGTCGCAAGATTGTTTCCTTTTTCATATCCTTCTTTATTCTTGGACTTCAAAACGCCAGCAACGTGGAATACATAGTCCATATCCTTTATTGTTTTTTCGAGGACATCGTTTGAGTAAAGATCACCATTTACATAATAAACATTTTTACCCTCAAGCCATCTTGTATTAGAGGTTTTCCTCTTTAAACAATAAACTTCGACTCCTTCTTTCAGGAGTCTATCAACAAGGTGACTCCCCACAAAACCTGTTGCACCGGTCACAAATGCTTTCATAAAGTATTAAGTTGTCAAATTTTAACGTAGAAGTTATATATAATAATTAGTACTTTCTATTTTAAAATTTTTTCACACATTATTTCGTTTTAATAATTAACTGTACATTAGATAAATGGATTTATTCGATAAATGTTACAATTTTACAAGAGCAGATGAGGTAAAAGCTGCAGGTTTTTATCCATATTTTAGAGCGATTGAAGCAAATGAAGGACCCGTTGTTGAGATTGAAGGTCGAGAAGTTATTATGGCTGGTTCTAATAATTATCATGGATTAACCACACATCCAAAAGTAAAAGAAGCTGCTTTAGAAGCTATTAAGAAATACGGAACAGGCTGTTCGGGTTCGAGATATTTAACGGGAACACTAGATCTTCACATTAAATTAGAAGAAAAGTTAGCGGATTTTCTTGGTAAAGAAGCCGTTCTATTATTCTCCACTGGATACCAGACTGCTCAAGGTATAATTCCTACTTTAGTTACAAAGGGTGAATATATTGTTTCTGATAAGGACAATCACGCTTGCATAGTAGCTGCAAATATGATGGCAAAGGGTGCTTTTGCTGAGTTTAAAAGATACAAACATAACGATATGGCAGATCTCGAAAGAGTTCTGAAATCGATTCCAGTTGAAGCATCAAAATTAGTTGCATCCGATGGTGTGTTTTCAACCACAGGTGAAATTGTAGATTTACCCAAGCTTGTTGAAATATGCAAAAAGTATGATGCAAAGATTATGATCGACGATGCTCATTCTACGGGTGTAATAGGAAAAGGCGGCAGAGGGACTCCATCTGAATTTGGTTTAGTTGATGAAGTTGATATGGTTATGGGTACATTCTCAAAAACATTTTCATCTCTTGGAGGGTTTGTCGGTTCTGAGAAAGCTGTTATTAATTTTATAAAACATCACTCACCGGCTTTAATATTTTCAGCTTCACCAACTCCTTCATCCGTTGCAGCCGCAGATGCTGCTTTGGATATATTGCGCGCTGAACCCGAAAGAATACAAAAACTGATAAGCAATTCTGATAAAATGAGAGAAGGATTTAGAGAAATGGGATTTAAGATTATTGGCGGCAGGACAGCAATAGTTCCTGTTATTTTAGGAGATGACATATTAGTGTTTAAATTCTGGAGGAAACTCTTCGATGCGGGTGTATTTGTAAATGCTTTTATTTCACCCGGTGTTCCACCCAGCATGGCAATGTTAAGAACTTCTTTTATGGCAACTCATGAAGATGAGCATTTGAATAAAATACTCGAAGTGTTTGGAGATATCGGTAGAGAAATGAAAATAATAGATTAATTTTTTAATTTTAACAACAATATATGATAAAATATTTTGGTCTGCTCCTGCTTACTATCTTGATTATTTCTTGCGGAGATGATAAAAAAAGTGATACTGAAACAGCCGATAAGGATGAAAGTGACACAATTTCCCTCTCACCTGAAGAACTTTTTAGCTCAACGTTACTTGAGGATATTTTACAATCAAGTGAAGATGATGATTTAAAGAGTTACCTCGAAGAAGAAATCTACCCAATAGTTTCAAATTCCACAAAAGTAACCATAGACAGGGTTTCAGCCTCTTTGTATTTATTATCGTATGATGAAAACGGAGTTCAGAAAAATTTTATCATACAGAAATTCTATAACCCCAGCAACCTGGAAATGTATTTTGAAATAAACGAAACGGAAACAAACGCTGTGGATCAATACTTAAAATAGTCGATACTACAATGAATAAGATAGTTGCTGTTATTGGTATGTGCGGTTCGGGAAAATCCGAAGTTGTAAAATATTTTGTAGATAAAGGATACCAAAAGGTTTATTTCGGAGACGTTGTTTTGAACGAAATTAAATCTAAAGGGCTCGATGCAAATGAGGTTACCGAACGGAAAGCTCGGGAAGAACTGAGGGATAGATATGGGATGGGCGCCATGGCAATGAAAAGTATAGATAAGATCAGAGAGTTTTATATGAAAGGAAATGTTGTTATTGAAAGTCTCTATTCATGGAAGGAATTTAAAATAATAAAAAACGAATTCGGTGACCGGTTTAAGCTCCTTGCAGTTTACACAACAAAGAATTTAAGATACAATCGACTAAAACAAAGAGAAGTAAGACGACTGATGTATGATGAAGCTATGTCGAGAGATGTAAGTGAAATTGAACACCTTGAAAAAGGAGGTCCGATTGCTTTCGCAGATTACCTTGTAGTAAACGATTCAACTCTGGATGATTTATATAAACAACTCGAGAAGATTATATGAAGAGAAAAGAATATATATCTTGGGATGAATATTTTATGGGTATTGCTTTGCTTTCTGCAAAAAGGAGCAAAGACCCGAGCACTCAGGTTGGCGCATGTATTGTAAATCAATTCAATAAAATTGTCGGGATTGGTTATAACGGTTTTCCAATCGGATGTTCTGACGATGAGCTGCCATGGCAAAGAGAGGCTAATGAAATTAATAAAACAAAATATCCTTATGTTGTTCATGCAGAAGCGAATGCGATTTTAAATTCTACTAAAGACCTTCACGGTGGCAGAATGTATGTTGGTTTATTTCCATGTAACGAGTGTGCGAAGTTGATTATTCAATCGGGTATTTGTGAGATAATTTTTTTGTCGGATAAGTATAAGGATACTGATAGTCACAAGGCTTCCAAAAGAATGTTCAAAATGTCGGGTGTAAAATGCAGACAACTAAGAGTTAAGATTAAAAAAATCGGACTTGATTTTGATAGAGTTGATTAATTAATTTTGTAAAGTTCTTTATATAATATTTTTGGTATCCAGTTTTTAATAATGGATTAAAGGGAATCCGGTGAAATACCGGGACTGTCCACGCAACTGTAAAAGAGAAGAACGATTCACTCTGATGTCACTTTCAGCTAAAGGCAGATGGGAAGGCGAATCGCGAAGAGCTCTTAAGTCAGGAGACCTGCCAGAAATATTAATTCACAATCTTCGTGGGAAAGACGAATGAATTATTAAGAAACTCCTCGTTTCTTTTTAATCATGTTTTGTTTTACGGAGATTGAAAGAGATGAGGAGTTTTTTTATTTATAAATTCGAATATAGATATGGGAATATTAAAAAATATTTTGTTGATAAGTTCACTAGCACTCAATCTTCTAATAGTTGTGAACATTTGTTTTTCTCAGGCTGATAGTGTAAAATATTCAACGGATGAAATAATAATTACAGGTACAAGATTATACACAGATATATATTCGTCACCTTCAAAAATCGATATCTTTAATAGTGAACAAATTCAAAACAGGAATGGTGAGCGGTTATCAGATATTCTTCAAATGGCAGGAGGAATCTATGTGAAATCATACGGAGGGAATTCATCTTTAAAGACACTCTCATATAATGGCTTAACGCAGGAAAATATTTTAATCCTGTTAGATGGAGTTAGAATGAACTCGTTTCAGAATTCACAGATAGACCTTTCTCTAATCAGTAAAGATAATATTGAAAGAGTTGAAATAATAAACAATGGTCACAGTTCCATTTATGGTTCTGATGCTTCAGGTGGAGTTGTAAACGTTGTTACAAAAAGTGATTATCCTTTTGAAAATGGTTTTAATATAAATTTTTTGAATCAATACGGTTCTTATGGCTATAAGAAATTCCTCTTAAATGCTTCGAAGAAAATAGACAGGTTAACGGTTGGACTTAAATATGCAAACGAATCATCGAAGGATGATTTTGATTATTATTATTTTAATGGTGTATCGGAAACAATGAAAAGTAGAGAGAATTCTGATTATAGATTCACAAATTATACATTCACTGTTCAGTTTCCGTTTAGTAAGAAAGGAAAGATTAATTTCTATTCTGATTATTTAGAAAATGAAAGATCAATACCGGGTATAGAAGCAGGTTCACCTTCTTCTGACACGAAGCAAATTGATAGAAATTGGAATAACATACTGACGTACGAAAACACTCTTGGTCATAATTTTAATATAAGGAGTAGTTTTAATTTTCAGAATAATCTGATGAATTACAAGAATAGTACAATAACAAATAGCTATTACAAGAATCTTGTATACACAAGCAGTTCACAGATAGATTTTAATTCAAATAAAATTAAAACTTCTGTTGGTTATGATTTCAGTTATGCTAAGCTAAAGAGTAACGAAGTTGAAGACAATGCGAAACGAATACAAACAGGATTATATTTGCTTTCGGAGATAGAATTATTCTTACGTGGTAGTCTAAAAATTTATCCTTCGATTAGATTTGATAATTACTCTGATATAAATAAAAATTATCTCTCTTCGAAATTGGGTTTAAATTTTAAACCATTCGAACATATTAAGCTTCACCTCAGAACAAGTATAGGTAATAATTTAAGGGCACCTACTTTTAATGAACTTTACTGGAAAAATCTGAGTAACAAAGAACTGAATTCCGAGAATTCGATAAATTTCGATGCTGGTTTGATTTATAATTTTAAGTTTTTTTCTAATAATACCTTTGACCTGTCATACACTTATGTAGATGTAAATGATAAGATAATCTGGAGACCGAGTTCTTCCGGATTATGGCTGCCCGTCAATCTTACAAGTTCGAGATCGGATGTTCTATCTGTGGATATAAATTTAGACAAGGTGTTTTCAAAGGACGTATACTCATATATTTCTTTCAAGTATGCTTATACTTCTTCTGTTAAAAAAAGCAGTGAGTTTCCCGGTGACCCTTCATTTAATAAACAGATATTTTACGTACCGAAAAATAATTTCAAAGTAAATTTTAGTTTGTTCGTCAAACATGTTGGCATAAACTTATTTTATGATCTCATTGGAAAAAGGTACACCGATTTTGAAAATTCGAGTTATCTTCCAGCAACAGAATTACTCGATGGAAATATTTTTATTAATTTTGAAATGTTCGATATAGATATTCAAACTAAATTCGAGGTGAATAATATTTTGAATAAAAATTATCAATTGGTGTCAGGATACCCGATGCCTTTGCGGAATTATAAATTGGGCTTTTCATTAACTTATTAGTAATTAAAATATGTTAAAAAGTAAAAAGAATAAAACTTTGGAAAAAGGCGGTGATAAGCTCAAAGAGAAGATGAAAGCCACTGTTGAGAGTTATAAAAAATTATCAGATGAAGATAAAAACTGTTTTCATCTCTATTACGGATATGGAAAAGGAAAGACAACCGGTGCTGTTGGTCTTGCAATAAGAGCTTTGGGTGCAGGAAAAAAAGTTGCTTTAGTTCAGTTTGATAAAGGATACGATGGAAAAAACGAACATTATTCTGAAAGAAATGTATTGCGGAAGTTAATTGAGCTGGGTTACCCATTGGAGATTTATACTACAGGCTGCGAGAGAATGTTAAAAGATGGAACTTTCAGATTTAAGAATGAAGAAAGAGATATAAAAGATGCTTTGAAAGGATTTAAGATTTCAAAAAGATTGATAGAAAAAGGGAAACAGGATTTATTGATACTCGATGAAGCGATTGCTGCAGTTGCTTACAATTTATTAAAGAAGAAAGATATTGAAGAACTCATTTCATTGTATAAAAAAAATAAAAGGTTCGAACTTGTAATGACGGGACATAAATTATGGAAAGGTCTTGAGGAGAAAGCCGACCTTGTTACGGAGATGAGAAAGGTCAAGCACTATTTTGATAAAGGTATTCCGGCAAGAGAGGGAATAGAGTTTTAGTAATGTTGAATGCTTAATGTTAAATTATAAATCTAAATTATTAAAATCTTATATCATACAAAATACTACACAATGTTTAGAAATATTTCTATTGTTTGTCTATCGATATTCGCATTATTGTTCTCAAGCTGTACAAGAGATGAGATAATAATACCTGAACCACACGTTGTTCTTACAACGAACGGTGCCTATATTTTATCGGAAGGAGGAGTAAATCCCGGATCATCGAAACTTTCTTTTTATAGTATTGCAAAGGACTCGTTTTATATAAATATTTTTTCCTCCAGTATCTTAGGTTTATTTCCCAGTGGTCTTATATTTATAAACAACAATCTATTTTTAACGGAACAGGGGAACTTTGGCTCAGCAGGGAAAATATATAAGCTCGATACGAATGGATCGACAATATTGTCACAGGTTGTTGGGACAAACCCTTATTCATTAGCAGCAGCCAACAATAAAATCTATATTACAAACGGACCTGCAGGTAATGTTTCTGTTGTTGATATGAATAGTCTTTCACTTATAAAAAGCATTAGTGTCGGAGTATACCCACAGGAGATTATTGCTATTGGTAATAAGGTTTTTGTGTGCAATACAAGTCTGTATGGCGGAGCCCAGGATTCAACTGTGTCTGTTATAGATGCAACTACAGATAATGTGGTAAAAACTATTATCGTTCAAAAAGATCCTTCTTCACTGGCAATGACAAACGATAATAAATTACTTGTCGGATGTCCAGGGCAATTTGGATTTGTTTACTTAATTGATCCGGACTCTTACAATAAAATAGATTCCTTTTTATCTATCGATGGTTTCGGGAAGGATATAGCTGTTGACAGTGATAGTGATGATATTTTTTTTATTTCAATTTCTAATAACATTTCAAAAATTAATCTCGTTAACAAAGTTAGTTCTAAATTAATATCAAACCCAAGTCCGTCATCCTCTTTATTTTACGGTTATAATTATGAATCCGTGAATAAAAAGCATTATGTGTGCGATGCAAAGAACTTCACAGTTGCAGGAAGCTTGTATATCTATAACGAAATTGGAGCAATGGAAAAAATAATATATACGATAGGAATTGCTCCAAGAAGAATCGTCTTTAAGATAAACTGATATTCACATATCAGGAAATAAATTTCAAATATCACTAAGTATAATTATCTTTATCCATGATTGAATTTAAAGATAAAGATTCGAATAAAGAAATAACTATATCAGAATATCCTGCCGACAGCAAACTTATCGGTGAAGAAAGTGAAACCGGTGACCTCAAGATATTCATAAATGAATACACTTTATCCGAAATTGATTCCTATTTATCGAGCGATGTAAAAAAAGAATTGGGCGGAGTTTTATTAGGAAGTGTCAATATTGATATTAAAGGAAATAAGTTTATTGTAATAAAAGATATTGTCATTGCCCGCCACACTAATGCTTCGATCTCGAGATTGACTTTTACTCATGATACATGGGAATACATCAATAATAAGGTAGATGATGAGCATCCTGATAAAATAATTGTCGGGTGGTTTCACTCCCATCCGGGGCATACCGTCTTTCTTTCGAGCTATGATGTGTTTATACAGGAAAATTTCTTCAATAGTGATTTTATGACTGCGTATGTATTTGATCCGACTGTTTCCGAAAGAGGATTTTTTTTCATGAAAGATGAGAAAGTAAAAAAAGCGAACGGTTATTCTGTGTTCTCAACATTCATTAAAAAAAACTCTAATTCAGAACCTGATGAAATTTTCACGGAGGTAAACGGTGATATGAAAAGGAATCCTATCAAAGAACAAAGCATTCTCAAAATAAAGGATGTAATTATATTTATACTTTTAACGGCAAATATTATACTTTCATTGATATTGCTGTATAACTATAGTGAATTGAAAGATGAGACTATTAATGCGAACGAATTAAATAAGAAAATTAGTGATTTGAAAGAAGACTATAATAAGTTAAATGAAAAATTAGACGGATTGATACTGAGTACTGAAATTATAGATGATACAAACAAAGTTCAGCAGGAACCCAGTAATGCTGTTAAGTACGTAGTGAAGGATGGAGACAGTTTGAAGAAAATTGCATTGGATTATTATAAAGATGAAACCAAATATAATCTTATTATCAGGCATAATAAATTACGGGATGAGTTCGATATTTTTACAGGACAAGTTCTTGAAATTCCTTTAACAGAAAATTAAATGTGATGTAATGAGTCCACGGCAAAGAAGATTAAACGCAGATTTTGAAAAGCTTAAATTAGAATTTACGAAACACCCTTACATAAGTATTGAGTACAACGCAGATGAAGGTTCTGTACCGGAAAGATATTTTATAAATTACAATAATGTAAAGGGGATTAAGTTAGCAAAAGACTCCACACCTGAAAAGAAAAAAGTCGATACAATAGATAACCACAGGATAGAAATTTATCTGCACATCGATTATCCGAGAATGAAACCTCAATGCTATATCCTGACTGAAATATTTCACCCGAATTTCAGAATGGCTTCTCCGCATGATGTTTGCATAGGTGATTTTTGGGCATCGGGTGAGACGCTTGTAGATTTGATTTATCAAATAGGTGAAATGATTCAATACCAAAATTTCAATGTTACAAGTCCGCTGAATGGTGTTGCTTCGAAGTGGGCACGGGAAAATGAGCACATGTTTCCTATCGATAATAAAAACTTGCGTCGGGGAGAAGTGGAAATAGATCTAAAAAAAATACGGAAAGTTGATATAGAGTTGAAATGAATTTAATTGCTCTAATTCCTAATTAACCTAATTGACCTAATGAATTTCTAATACACAATGAGCCAATGTTAAAATTAAAAGAAATTTAATTTTAGATAGGATTGTTCATTAGGATTTGGGATTTGATTAGAAATTAGAGTAATTAGAACAATTAGAAATTAAAGTTTTTTATATGATTTTATCTTTTAAAGGTATACATCCTAAAATACACGAAAGCGTTTTTATTTGTGAAGGTGCGCAGATAATCGGCGATGTTGTTTTGGAAAAGGACGTGAGCGTTTGGTTTAATGCGGTTATAAGAGGAGATGTGAATTATATTCGTGTCGGTGAGAGAACGAATGTACAGGATGGATGCATACTACACGTTACAGCTCCGCTGGAAATCGGGAAAGGAGTTACAATCGGACATGGAGCTAAGGTTCATGGATGTACTGTCAAAAATAATATTTTGATTGGTATTGGTGCGATACTGCTCGATAATTGTGTTGTGAATTCAAATTCAGTGGTTGCTGCAGGAACTATTGTTAAAGAGAATTTCGTAGTGCCCGAAGGTGTAATGGTTGCGGGTGTGCCGGGCAAAATTGTAAGAGATATAAAGGAGGAAGAAATAGAGTTAATAAAGTATGCTGCGGAGCATCATGTGAAGTATGTTGAGATGTATAGAAAGGGGATTTGAATGTTTAATGATAAATGCTAAATGTTGAATGGGTTTGTAAAGAGGACACAAAAGGATTTCACGCAAACCCTGTACGCTTACGCTACAGGGTAAAGACGCAAAGATGCAATATACAAGGTTAGTCATTCCAGCGTAAGCTGGAATCCAGAAAAAGGATTAAACGCAGAGAAAAGGCTCCGAGAGTTGTAAAGAGCTTTTGGAGTCTTTTTTGTTTTGGGAATGGTTATTGGTGGAATAGAAATAAATCCCTCAGGGATGATATTATTATAGAAAGAAATGAACGTATGAAACAAAACCCAGAATGGGTGAAATACAATAAAGCAAAAAGCATAAGAGAATATGCCACCCCTTCGGGGTTGTATCGATACGAAAATTATAAATGCTATAAAAATTACACCCCTTCGGGGTTAAGGTTTGTAATGTTTATTGTTCTATAAAAATGCCACCCCTTCGGGGTTGTATTGAAAATTTCTATGCTCCTGATAACACAAATTGATGCTTGCTAAACTCACCCCCAACCCCTCTCTTGGGAAGAGAGAGGCAAAGTAAGAAAACTACAGTAGAGACGCAAGATGTTGCGTCTCTACGTATCAAGAGATTCAAAGAATTCTGTAGGACAAACACTGACAGAAAATTGAGCCAAATGCCTATATGTATCTTAATTTTATTTTTTGTAATTTGTGTAAGAGAGTTTCAGAATAATAGGATATAAATTAAGTATGTTAGTTTAAGTTTATAAAAATTCTTTTTTGTTAATTAAAATAAAAACAAATGGGAACAATATCTGAAACAGGACATGCGGTAAACATCTCAAATTTTAAGATAATGATAGACACCTGCACTGCGTATGGTGCGGTTTACAATCCAAGCAACACAGACCTTACAATAGTGAATATGACTACGCTATGGACAGCGGGCAACACAGCACATCAAACACTTACAACAGCAGTACAAAATTCAAAAGGTCCGATAAATGAACGGGAGATTTTGTTCAAGCCAGCGGATAAATTAGTAACACGTACGTTGAATTATTTTCAAAGCACGAAAGCAAGTGCCGAAATAAAGTTAGATGCGAAGGGACTTGCAGACCGCTTCAGGGGTTTTGGCGTGGGTGTGGAAAAATTAGAAGACGGCTCGCCAGACCCGGCTGACGTGAGTACGAGCCACCAAAGCTATGTGCAGAAGGCGGATACATTCAAACAGCTAATAGATTTGTATGCTTCGGATGCGAATTATGCTCCGAACGAAACCGAGCTGGCGATAACATCGCTTACTACGCTGTGGACTAATATAAAAACCTTAAATGACAATATCGGAGGTATAATAGCCCCGGTTGAGATGGCACGTATAGCGAGGGATGAAGCATTGTATGCACAAGGAACGGGAATAGTGGACGTATCGCTGGCGTGCAAGGATTATGTAACAGGTTTGTTTGGTGCAAAATCACCGGAGGCGAAGTTGATAACAGGAATTAAGATTAGACGAATAAAGAAGATATAGACGAAAGCCTTTTTGTTCTATCAGACGGTAGTAATTGACAGAAAGCTCTGGTTATCTTAGGATAATTAACGCATTATTGTTACAGGAAACAGGAAAACCGGGCAGAACAATGCAAATCTGGTAGATAACAATGCGATTTTGATGAGTGACAATACCATTCTGATGGGTGACAATGTGATTGTGATGGGTGACAATGCAATTCTGATGGATGACAATGCGATTCTGATAGGTGACAATGCAAATCTGATGGATGACAATGCAAATCTGATGGGTGACAGTGCAATTGTGATGGATGACAATACGATTCTGATGGATGACAATGCAAAATGAAGAAAAAATGAGGTTTTGTGTCCCCAAAGTAGAATATGGGACAAGGAAAAAGTATCATGTAAGTGCGTAGAGTACCCTTATGGGTGGAGACCTGAAATAACAATAATTTTTATAAATTAAATAGTAATTATCATGTCAGAATTACTTAGATTTAACACACCAAGAAAACCTGTTTCTATCAGCAGGGAAAATTTCAATCAAATTGTAATCGATTCTCATCCCTTAAATTATCGTTCTGAAGATTTTAAAATATGGAATGAAATCTGTAACAGACAAGATTATGATACAATTAAAGAAGATTTTAAAAATTATCTAAAAAAAGATAAGGCTATAATTTCATATGATTCTTACCATAAAGATGTATCTCTTTTTCTGAAATTTACACTTTCCAAAGGAAAGGCTGTAACTCAAGATGATATGTTTATGAAATTGAATGAATGCAAGATTACAAAAAATAGTAAATTGCTGTTTGATTCAATTACTAGAACCGCTGATACTCTACTTACAACTAATTTTCTTAAAAATATTGGAAGAATTAAAGGTATAAGTTATCAGGATAATTTAAAGATTCTTTTCTATGCAGATTATCTTCTTAATACAAATAAAGAATCGTGGGATTTAAAACCAAAAGAATATTTTGGCAGACCAATAATGCTACCTCCCTGTTTCTTTTACTATAATCCTTGTTCAAAAAAATATGAAAAAGGAAGTTCGTTTTTCTTCGAAATAGAAGATAAGATAAAACCATCTACAGCACCTAATACCACTATTCAAAATGATGCAGGTTGTTTAGATAAAAAGGATGTTGATAGAGATGACTGTGAATGTATTCCTAATAATAAATGTGTTTCTCAAAACCTATGTTGTGCAACTATTAAACCATACATTACAGATTTGATGATTGTAAAAGACGAAGTCAAATGCTATGTACCAGGAGAACTTTCTTATTTAGAAAATGTATTAGAGGGAGAAAAAAGAATTCGGAAACACAGGCATCTCGAAAGAACAGAAGAATATAACGAACTTAAAAAAGAAATTTCTGATTACAGTGAGAGAGACCATCAGGTTACTGAAAAGTTCTCTCTTCAAAAAGAGACAAGTGAAACAATTAAGCAGGATTTAAAACTTGATGCAGGTGTTACTTTTACTGCCAAATATGGAACAGGAGCGATGTCTTCCACATTATCAACTGATTTTAATTCTACTTACGACTGGTCAAAAGAAACTACCAATAAAATTGCCCAAGACTATTCAAAGGATGTCGTGGACAGAGCCCTTTCTAAAGTTGAGCAAAAAATGAGTGAATTAGTTACACAGAAACAAATTATTGAAACTGAAGAAAATAATAAGCACGTTTTTAATAATGTAGGTGATGGTAAAGATAATATTTCAGGTCAATATTTTTTCGTAAATAAAATATCTAAAGCTCAGGTTTATAATTATGGGAAAAGATTAATTTGTGACGTTTTTGTTCCTGAACCATCAGAGTTATACAAAAGGCTTTTAGAAAAACAATTTAAGCTAAAAGAACCCATTAAGCCAACTATAACACCAACTCAAATTACATCAGATAATTATATTGATTTTGTCTTACTATATAATTTAAAAGATGTAGAATTTCCTCCAGAAATGATCAAAGATATAAGAATTCATATAGAAGGGACACCAGGTGATCCTGGCGAGAAACTTAATGGGTGGTTGGGGTATAATGGTTCTGGTCTTATTACAAGAAGCGACCTTAACGTTCAAATTCCAGATAACTTTGAAGCAATATCCATAAGATCTGAGTTGAATAATCTTTCATGGAATACTAATCAGGGTGATTATCTAAAAGTTACTTTGGGAGGACCATTTATTTTATATCCTAAATCCGGTACAGCAATAACTTCATATAATCTCAGCACGCCACTAGAAGGTATTCAACCAATTGGATTTCGAGTCATGGATTGTACTAATTATGATTTAAATTTAGTCGTACATTGTACATTAAAAGGAGAACAGGTTTTAAAATGGCAGCAAGGAATTTATAATAAAATCATGGAAGCTTATGAAAAAGAAAAGAAAGAATATGATGAAGCCTTCGCAGAATATGAAAGAAATAAAGCTATCAAACATAACCGAAATCCATTTCTTAATCGTGAAACTGAACGAATTGAACTAAAACGTATGGCAATATCTTATATTTCGTGTAAATTTTATGATGATATGGATGCAATGAAAAACAAAGTAAAGCCTTGTGGTTTCCCACAGATGGACTTGGAAGAAACAGAAAGAGAAGGTAGGTGGGTTCGATTCTTTGAACAGGCTTTTGAATGGCCTTTAACTACTTATTTATTTTATCCTTATTTCTGGGGAAGAAAATGTACCTGGGTAGATAAAATTAAAGAATCAGCTGATGACCCGATTTTCGAAAAATTCCTTCAATCAGGTTTTGCAAGACTTCAGATTCCTGTTAGACCTGGTTTCGAAGAGCAGATTCAGTATTTTCTAACCTTTGGTAAAATTTGGGAAGACAGTGATTTACCACCGATACCAGGCGATCCATATTATGTTTCGTTGGCACAAGAAATACGTGAACAAAAGGGAAATTTCTATGCTGATAGAGATGGAACACTTGAATTTAAACGTGTTGAAACTGTGGAGCCTGACACACCTGATCCAAATTATACAGTAGCTTTGACTGATGATGAAAAGCATTATTGGGATGGAATTAATAATTCAATAAATCAAGATAACATAAACTCTGATATAGACAGAGAAATTATTATTGACTGTAAGGTATATCGTATTGTATCAATTGCAGAAGATGAAGATCCAACCAATACGGAACATACGAAATGGATTATTACTCTTGACAGAGAATATGAAGGCGATGATTTCTCAAATATGAAATGGTCAACCGGTGCTGTTTATATTGGTGCACCCTGGGAATTCGCAATACCAACTAAACTTGTATGGCTGAGAGGTAAGTCGAAATGCTTGCCATGTCTGCCATTGAAATGTGAAGAGTGATTATGGATTATTTAGAATATAAAAACCCGAAAGAAGGTTATTCAGATTATTCGAATCCTTCAGATTCTTATAATGATGCAAATAATACTTTAATAAATAAGAATACTGCCGCAAGTCGAAATTATACAACTATCGATCCTGATTGTTTGATAGAAATTAAGAATTTTAGAAATTCGACTGTTCCTGGTGTATGGCTGAATATTAACAAAACTGAACTTATTGATGATATGATTAATAAACTAAATAATCCATTTAAAGTTGATCAAGGATCTACACCATTTTGTGGACCTGGTTCGATTATTTTTGAATTAGTTTCTCGTTATAAAACTAAGTATGTACAACTATGTCAATCTTTATATGAGACAGGTAAATTTAAAGCCATTACAGTAGATATTGCCCCCTCTGAAACATTGAAGAATAGTCAAGTTAGGAAGGGGATCTCTGTAGCTGATTGGATGTTACTGGCTTCATTGAGAGATACAGAAAACGTATTGTTCACTGTAGAGTCTGATTCTTCAGATATTGTTGGTATTACTACACCATGGGAAATGAAAGGTTGGATTAATGAACTTCTATGTTTCACTAACCCTAATTTCGATTCTACAACTATTTATGGAGAGATTGATGCAATAAGAGAAGCAGAAAAAAGTCTTAATAGCAAGGGGGTTGCTTTTCTTCTCATTGATTCAGCTCTAATCTCTAAAACAAAACCGACAGTGTACTATCCAAATCATTGGGTTTCGTATTTAGGCAATCTGATCATAAGCAATACCATTAAATTTGATTGTTATTCTTGGGGTGATAAATATAATGTAGATGTTGGAGAATCAGAATTTGAAGATTGTTTGTGGGGAGTTGTAACAGCTCTAAACTAATACTTTTTCTAACAGATTAATTTGTTAACTTAAAGAATACCGATGTCTTCATTTTTAAAATGTTTTCTAACAATATATTAAACATGCTTATACTTATATTAATGTACGAAGTTTGTCTTATCAGCTTTTTATAAGTAATAAAATGAATTATTCAAATTTTGTTAACACAAAAGAATCTTACATAGATTATACTAATCCTGATGAGGGTTATATTAACTATGTATCAGATGAACTTCCAACAAATATTATACAATTTAAGGATCTTTGGAAAAATTATCCTACCGAAAAAATCATTCATATAAATCCAAGTACTAAAGAAGATACTTTTGACAGTCATTGTGCAATAAATGTTAGTGAAGCATTATTCAAAAGTGGTATAGGGCTTAAATCATTTAAGGGGCAACGCTGCTGGAATAAATGTCCATCAGGTAAAAATGTGCATGCTATAAGAGCACAGGAATTGGCAAATTGGTTGAAAACCGTTCCTTTTAAAGGTTGCCCTAATCCAAAACAATATTCTGGAAAAAATTACGAAGTAAATGTTGAGGATAAGAAAGGTATTATATTTTTTCAAGATTACTGGCAAAGACCTAATGAATCAGGTGAGACAAGAACAGGGGATCATATTGATCTTTGGAACAAAAATGAATTGGCAAGTATAGGTCTATTTCTTACTTGGATTAGAAGTATATTTCCTGACTGGTTTGGTATGTCTGATTTAAATAAATCAAAAACAGTCTTGTTTTGGGAAATTATGTAAATGAATATTATTTTAATCTCATTCATTTAGCTCTGGTTACGAAAGTTCTCTTTCGTAACCGTTTAATGTTTTTCCCTTCCCAAAGTGCTATGCCTAAGGCAGGCATGGACTTTGGGAAGGAGGGGGAAAAGAATAACAAATATCGATTAACGATTTTTGATTTTAGAAGTGAGTAAGACGTAGGGGTTCAAGATATTGAACCCCCTACTGTTATTATTAATGATAGGCTTAACATGATAAGGTTTGTGCCGCGCGCGGACTGTCACCTGAAAAGCATCAGGTAGCCACCTGTCATCTGCCTAAAGTCAGATTGCCAGGTAAAGTTAAAGAAGTCCCGTCATAAAGATTGCCGGGCAAGCAATCCAGGTAATGACAGCACTACCAATGCCACCAACCAAAAAAATATAACGGCAAGCACATAATTCCTGTGTTGTTTAATAATTGACATATTCCTATTATATGTATATTTTTGTCAATGTTAATTTAACCCTGATGAAAAATACGATATGGGTTTAAGTGAAAGGAAAATTTGAACGCTACGGAAAATAAACAGAGATTCGATAATGACTCAGTTTCGAGAATCGAAGAACTGTTCAATACTAAATTCGAGAAGTCCGAAAGTTCTTATTCTGTAAAGATTAAAAACCAAAAGAGTAATACAGTTATATTTCTCGAAATATTAATCGAGAATGGTAATGAATGCCTTATCTCGGTCTATACAAGCAACTGTCACCTGCAATTGCAATCGTGCAGCAGTTTTTTAATCAGTGAAATGCTTGAGGAGGTGATTTTTATATCGGAGACAAAAGATAAAATATCGGGATTGATAATATCGAAGCAGGGTGACTGCTCTTTATATTCGAATGTAGACAAAAGCATTTTGAATAAAGATTTTTCAGAATTGAATTCAGAAAAACTCCTCTCAGCAGTAGCTTTGTCGGTTACTGAATCAGTTAATTAATGAATTAGAATTTTATATTAAATTTTGTTAAGGATTTATATTGCATAATCCGAAGATAAATTTATTTTTTTTAAAAGAGTTTGTGAACGTACACGCGGTGAATGATAAATCCCGGCAAAAGAGTTTTAAGCAAAGAACAAAACAATTAGTAAAAAATATTTTAAAGAAAGAGGAACTAAAGTGCAGTTATATTAATTTAGTATTCTGTGATGATGAGAAGATAAGGGATATAAACAAGAAATATCTTAAGCATGATTATGAAACAGACGTTTTAACTTTTTATGATAAAGATGAGAATGGATTAATAGAGAGCGATGTGATTGTATCGGTTGATACTGTTTTAGAAAATTCAAAAAGATATAAAATTAGGTTTGAAGATGAATTGAACAGGGTTGTAGTGCATGGAGTTTTACACTTATGCGGATACGATGATGATACAAGGTCGGATAAAATTAAAATGAGAAAGAAAGAAAATTTTTATTTGGATTTAATTGCCACCAAGACACCCTGATACGGTCATACTTCCCTACGGGGCAGGCAAAGTCACAAAGAAAAAATAAAATAATATTTTAAATGCAGGATAAAGTAATAGAGATAATTGTTTACATTCTGAGTGAGATTAAGAATCTAAAACAAATAAACGAAATTGACCTGGAGAGACTTGCAAAGATAGGCTATACCGAAAATGAGATCAACACAGCTTTTGCGTGGTTGTATTCTAAAATTAATCGTGGTGAGAATATTTTCAAAGGGAAGAAAGAATCAACTAAATCGAAAAGATTTTTTCACGAAGCAGAGAAGAATACTCTTACAACAGAAGCAATGGGTTATTTAATGATGTTGATGGAATTAGGATTGTTATCGGATGATGATGAGGAATTGATACTCGATAAAATATTTTATTCAGGTCTTCAGAAAATTGAATTAACAGAGTTGAAAAGTATTATTGCATCTTTAATACTTGATCTTGAAAATAAATCTGAAAAATTAGACAGACTGTTTCTTCAGAATAACGACACAATACATTAATAAAAGATATTAAGATAATAATTATTTTCAGAAATTATAAAGTTTATGAGTAAATCGTTAGTAATAGTTGAGTCACCTTCAAAAGCAAAAACAATCAATAAATATCTTGGCAGCAATTATATCGTTGAAGCTACGGTCGGTCATGTGAAGAATTTACCGAAATCAAAGATGAGTGTTGAAATCGACAAAAATTATGAAGCAGTATTCGAAGTCATTAAGGGTAAAGAGAAAGTCATTAAATCTCTTAAATCGATAGCTAAAACATCGGATAAAATATACATAGCGACTGACCCGGACAGGGAAGGTGAGGCTATTGCTGATGATATAGCAGATGAAATTGTATCTGTGAACAATAAGATTCATCGGGTTCTATTTAACGAAATTACAAAATCCGGAGTTTCTCACGCGATGGAGAATCCAAGGAATATCGATAAGAATCTCGTTTCTTCACAAACTGCGCGAAGAGTGATGGACAGAATATTGGGATATAAATTAAGTCCTTTTCTATGGAAAACTTTTTATTACGGATTATCTGCAGGTAGGGTACAGTCTGTTGCGTTGAAATTAATCTGTGAGCGAGAAAAAGAAATCAGAGATTTTATACCAAAAGAATACTGGTCTATTCACGGAATATTTTCAAAACCTTCAGGTAACACGAAATCTTTTGCTGCAAAATTATATAAAATTAACGAAGACACGCTAAAGTTCAACGGTGAGAAGCCCTGTATAGAAAACATCGATCAGGCACATAAAATTGTTGAAGAACTCAGAGGAAATAAGTTTAAGATCACAGATATTCAGGTAAAATCTGTAAAAAGGAATCCGCCCGCTCCGTTCACAACGAGCGTTCTTCAGCAAGCTGCTTCGACAAGGCTTGGTTTTTCACCTAAGAAGACAATGATGCTTGCACAAAAGCTGTACGAGGGGATAGAGGTTGAGAAAGGTGAAGGAAACGTCGGGTTGATAACTTACATGAGAACGGATTCTACAAGGATTAGTCCTGAAGCTGTTCATTCAGCAAGAGAGTTTATAGAAAAGAATTACGGTAAAGAATACATTCCAGAGAAAGCGAAAATATTCTCCACAAAAGGTAAGACACAGGATGCACACGAAGCGATTCGACCATCGGATGTTTTAAGGAAACCTGAATTAATGAAGAAGTTAGGAAAGGACCTTCATGCTTTATACACTCTCATCTGGAAAAGATTCGTTGCATCTCAGATGACACCGGCAGTGTTCGATCAAAAGACGGTTATACTAAAAGCATTAAGTCCAACAGGCGGGAAAGCGGAATACTTTTTCAAAGCGACAGGAAGTGAATTAATTTTTAGTGGATTTCTTAAAGTTTATGAATATGCAAACGGAAATAACACGGAGAACGATAAGGAAGAATTATCTGTAATTCCTCCGGATATTAAAATAGACGACCTGCTTAAAGCATTAAGCATGACTAAAGAACAGCATTTCACGATTCCTCCTCCGAGATATAATGAGAGTAGTTTAATAAAACAACTCGATAACCTCGGAATAGGTAGACCGAGTACGTTTGCGTATATTGTCTCGACTGTTATCGATAGAAAATATGTTGATTTGATTGAACGTAAACTGTATGCTACAAATTTAGGAATGAAAGTTGACGAAATACTCGGTAAGCATTTTTCTGACGTGATCAATGCAAAGTTTACCGCAAAGATGGAGGATGAATTGGATACAATCGCAAATGGTGAAGCTACTTATAAAAAGGT
>JADHVP010000136.1 GCA_016783945.1 Ignavibacteria bacterium | reverse complement strand
CCTGTTATAACCACTCCTCCAGACTCTACGGAAATTGAATTTGGAATTGGATTTTCTATTAAAGGATGAACAGCTTCTTCGATCTTTAGAAAGGGCCCTGAATTCGTGAGCTCCGGCTCAATAAAGTATTTAAGTCCGGCCCTAAAAGATGCAACAGAAATCATTGAGTCCATAAAACCTATTATGGTGAAGATTTGTCTCAATTGTTCATAATACTTTTCGATAACTCTTATAATTGATTGAAAGGCACGAACTTCAATTAGGAAGATGATATTCATATATTCAAAAAGGGGATTGTCTGTTTCTCGTCCTAATAAGCTTGTTCTTCTGGCAATGGATGTAACTAATGAGATGGAGTGGCCAGCTTCTTTTTGATAGCTTTCTAGCAATGGATGTTTTATTTCAATGAGATCAGTTGCACATCTAATTATTTTCCCCAGATAGCGAATAGCTGTGAGGTGCTCATACATTCTTTGCTTTGTTCGGTAGTGAATAACCATGTTAGTGATTAAGATGGCTATAAGCCCTATCCAAGCTAAGCTGAAGTTCAATATTCCGAGCATAATAAAAGCAGGGAGTAAGCATATTAATAGGAAATATAGAAAGGTATATTTATTTGCAGTAGGCCTTTCGCCCCATAAAAGATCTATTAGATAATCTCCTCCCTTTTTTCCTAACTTCATAAAAGCTACTTGATATCTCTCCCGTAGCTTCTGATCTAGAAAAAACATTTTTATCAGACGATTCCGCTTTTGCAGTTCAGTAGATTTGATATGAGGTTTTCTTAATATTGAATAAAGTATTTGTTCTCCTGGTGCAGTCAGGGTACGATCAATTTTACTATAAACAGGATCCATATCCAGATCATTCCAGGTGCGGTCGTCAAGCATGTATTTCTTATCTTCTGTAACTTGTGTTCTATTGAAATAAGAGCTTATTTTTAAGAAGTTGCGGTTTCTGGAATCAGCAATACCCCATTTATTCCGCAAAAGCCTAATTAGTTGAAATCTCTTTATTTTTTGGTGTCGCTTAATAATGAGATATGCAAATGGAAGTGATGCTATTATCAGAAAATAAAATCTCTCATTCAGAATTAAACCCAGAGTGACAGAGGTACCAGTAATAACTATTGTTAAGACAATGAAAAATATAATAATGATTTTGTCACGTCCTTTTTCGATTTGGTTCCACATCTTAGATTAAGTCATCAAAATAATATCTTTCACTATACATATATGCATGAAATACTCTAAAAAGTGAATCATATTCTTTAGTGTATGTGAATAAATAGAATTCCAGCTTGCTCATCTTCCGTGTCTTCAAACTAATATCGGGTTATTATTTCTAGCACAAATCCTCCACAGGGCTTTAGGGGATTTGGGTTCCAATTCTTCTAAAACATTCGACATATAACGATAATCTGATTTAATCCTTTTTAATCTTAAACCGTGTCAGTTTAACCAAAGGATCCCATTCCTCTCCTTCATTATCAACCCACACATAAATTCCTTTATCCACATTGATTCGTATTAAGAATAGGCCACGAGTTCCTTCAGAAAGATGCCTAAGAAAACCGTGACCGACGGGTAGCCAGATGCTTTCCAGATATTCTTTTGAGTCAGCTCCTATAATATCCAAACGAAAGGACATTCTTTCTAAATCCAAGTCTCCTGCAATCCCAAGCTTGTTTTTACCCACATCGTAAAAGCCAAAATAGTAAATTTTTCCCGGATACGCTGTAGGTATGTATTTTATATTAAACCGCCTTCCGAGGTTTTCATATACCTCACCTGATTCGTAAATCTCATATATTATTTTTTTAGCGTCGTTGTCCGTATATTTCTTCGCTTTAAGGAAACTAAGCTGAACTGATTCCAGATTTTTTTGATTTAAATCATAGACAAAATATTTTCTTTCTGCCCCATTACCGGAATATATTTTACCATCTTTCTCAAATCCCCAACTGGATGACCATAATTCGCCTAAAAGTGTTTTTTTGGTATTAATGGAGTAATCTAAAGATTTATGATAGGTTTTACGTATTTTTTCATAAAGTTTTAAGTTCCTTCTCTCAATCATCTTGTATATCTCAACTGAACATATTGACTCTTTAGGCCCATGTTTTCTATCTCCGATTACAAAAAAGAATTCTCCATTTTTTTTATAAAAATCAAAAAAATATCTAATTTTAGAATCTCTAAACATAGTCGTATAAAGATAGGTGAGCTCATGTTCAAAAACCATAATTTTAAAAAACCAATCAACAATATAATATCGGCTATCCAGAAATTGCATATATGTAGGATTAGAAAATTCGCCAGGTGCCTCAAATGCGCCTCTTCGCAGGCTGAAAGTCTTTTTGATCTTCTCTGTTTGCAAATCAATAATTCCTACAGTATGAGTATCGTCCCTAAATTTTGAAAGGCGAATATACATTTCATTTCTACTGAAATCAGCGCCCAAAAAGAAACCTTTAAACATCTTTGTCCCGATTATTTCAGTATCTTTTATCTTCAAATTTGTTGTGTTGATTTCCTGTTCAGTCTTTTGTTTTTTACAGGAAACTAGCATTATAGAGACTGAAAGAAATAAAACGATTGAAAGAACCTTGGTTTTAGTTTTCATTTCCCTCCCCTTTTTAAAATTTTAATTGTTATAAATGTCTTTATTTAAATAGAAGACCTCTTCAAGCCTGACTTCAAACACTTGGGCGATTTTTAAGGCAAGAACTGTAGATGGCACCCATGCTCCCTTCTCAACAGAATTAATCGTGGTTCCGGTCACCCCGACTAATTCAGCAAGTCGTTTATGAGTTAAGTCTTTTTTTACTCGTTGAACCTTTATGTTATTTCGTAGGATATTTTCATCCATTTTTAACCTCTCGGTTGTAATAGAGGAACGATCCTATTAGGGATATTACTGCACCAAAAACAATGAGCCATGGTCCATGGGGAAGCATCATCTTCCACCTCAAAATCTCAGGGAAAAAAGATGTTTCATACCATTTCCAAAAAATAGTAATGCCGACAACAATTAAAAGTGCAAAACGATAGGCTCTCAACCAGTTTAATTTTACTCTTTCATCATTAACCGCAGTCCGCAAAGAGGGGGCTTTCATGAGTTTTTTTCTATAAATCAAGTATCTTACTCCAAAGATTATTAACGTAAGCAACCACAAAAGAAGGGCACGTTTAAAAACAAATAATTGGAATCTGTACTTAGAAAAGAAAGTGGGGAGCATTAATAATCCAAAGGCAATGACTGTTCCTATTAAAACGCCAATTAAAATATTCCTACGCATTTTGTTCATCTTTTCTATCTTATATTCCACTTAAGCCTCCTTTTGTATTTCTATTCGCTGGAGTTGTCTGTATCTAAATAGAAAACTTCTTCAAATGGCACTTCAAACACCTTGGCGATTTTTAAGGCAAGAACCGTAGATGGCACCCATCTCCCCCGCTCAACGAAATTAATAGTTGTTCGGGTTACTCCAACTAATTCAGCAAGTTGTTCTTGAGTCAAGTCCTTTTTTGCTCTTTGTACCTTTATAGAATTTTTTAAGATATTTTCACCCATCTTTAACCTCTCTATTGTAATAAAGAAACGATCCTATTAAAGAAATTAAGGCGACATACAGAATGAGGAATGGTCCGTTAGGGAGATGAAATTTTCCCATCAATAACTCATGTGAAAAAGACGATTCAAACAATTTCCAGACAATTGTAATGCCAGTTGCTATAAAAAAAGTAAAACGATAGGCTCTCAACCAGTTTAATTTTACTCTTTCATCGTTAACCGCAGTACGAAAAGATGGATCTCTTTTTAGTTTCTTCTTATATAACCAGTATCTCGTCATAAAGATTAATAACACGAGAAGCCACAAGATGAATGCGCCTACCAGATAGCGATAAGACCATCGATATCTAATATTAATGAAGAGAGAGAAGATAGAGGGATACATAAAGATACAAAACGCAATTACAGAGCCCACTAAAACGCCTCTTAAAATATTCCCCCGCATGTTGTTCATTCTTTCAATCTCGCTCGTCATTTCAACCTCCTTTCGAATAAAATTATTCATAATGATAAGTTTTCTATATATAATATATAGTTAACATAACTATTTGTCAAGTAAAGCAATCATTCTTCAATCTGCTTTTTTTGCTAAATAAAAGAAAAGTTCTGTAGGTTGTCTCTTTCAATCCAGGGAAGCCAGGGCTTTAGGGGGTTTGGCCTGCATTTAACTTAATTGAACTACAAGCCTATAAAGTAACATATCCCCATTTTCATCATACAATACTGCATAAAATATATTATCTTTATGATGAGCAATTCCTGAATAATTATGTTTAATTTTTATCCGTCTTTCCAATTGATAAGTCTTTGTATCAAAAATATCACAGAATGTTTGTTTATCTTTTCGAAAAAAATGGAACAACTTACGGTTACTCCATGCCAGACAAAGGCTGTTATCAAGGTAAGATTTGTAACTAACATTCCCGTATTTTTTATCAACCCATTTGAAAAAGTCTTTTTTGGCTCTTATTTCTACCTCTAAATTCTCATTTTGATAATATTGCAGCGCATAGCGATTTCTCATTGCTACCCAGAAACCATCTTCTTCTGGGATATAGACTTGGTCTGTTGCACGGTCAAAACTAAGTGTTTCCCCAGTAGGTTGATTTTTTCTTCTACTAAAGCGTCTTAAAAACTTTCCATCCTCAGAAAGAACTTCAAAATAATATGGACTCCCAGGCCTAGCATGGGTGGTCATTATTAATTCATTTCTTTTATTTACAAAAAAACCCATATACATTTTTCTCACTTTAAATTCATTTATAAAATTTAAATCCTTATTATAAATAATCATTCTTACACTATAAGGGGCCATAAAAATAATATTGTCTTTTAACTTTCTAATATCTTTGCAAAATTGGAATTCTCCAGGGCCTTGACCTCTTCTACCTCCTTTTCCAACAAATTCTCCTTTTAAGTTTATTTTCATAATTTCAGGAGGTTTATAATTAGTCATATATATGTAGTCATCAATAATATAAAAAACGCCCATCTGATAAATTTCTTCATAGAATAAATTTTTAATCAAAGTTACTTTAATGATATTTCCCTCAATTTTGACACCTTTAGGAATTTGAACTTCCTTTATTGTTTGAGGAAAAATTAGTTGGGTAAATATTAATAAGGAAATTGCTGTAATCAATTTTCTCATTAGTGTTCTATGCATGAAATTACTTTCAATCCTGGCAGCCATTGCTTTAGGGTCTTTGGCTTCCACTTATTTAGGGATTTGAATCATGCACAAATTTCAATCTAACAAAATCTCAAAAGTCATATATTCGGCTTTTCTTTTATAACAGTCAAAAAGCATTTTTTCAAAATCCTTATCATTGTAAAACAAAGCCTATATGAATCCCTGGGCTTTTTTTAATAAATATTACTTACCATTCCCACTTAATCTTATAAACTGCTAACTCTCTAAAACCGCTTTCCTTTTCTTCGAGGCAGTAAAAGCGATTTCTCTTA
>JADHVP010000040.1 GCA_016783945.1 Ignavibacteria bacterium | reverse complement strand
AAAGCTAACGATTATTATGATAATGCTTCGCTATCGCTAACCGGAGTTATACTTAACCACGTTTTAAGTGCAGCCGATGCCGCCTGGAGTGTTACGATGTTTAATAATAGACTTGAGGTTAAAACGGACGTTAGCTTTAGAAATGTCTATTCGTATTCGCATAATAAATCGAAACTGACACCCTTTGCGAATATTCAAATTAATTTCTGAAACGATTAGCGGATTTAAAGTACATTCAGTAAAATGAAAAGAAACATCTCTGACAAAAGTATAATCTAAATCACAAAGCCCCTCGTGAGAGGGGCTTTGTTTATATTAAGAATGAAAATAAAAAAATGGGTAAATTAGTTATAATACACGATTGCAAAGGCGGGAGAAATTCAGGAAGGCAAAGAATTTTTGAGGATAATATGTGAGAGATTTTTTGTATGTTTGGAGGAGTGTTAGAAGTTAATTTTAAAAAATAAAATTAAATCTAATGATTAAAAAATAAGATTAAAATTGAATTTATCAGAAGAAATAAAATTTCAACAAACTAAGATACCTAAAGAGTATTATAGTAAATATATTGAAGCTTTTGAATCTTTTATAAAAGGTATTGGTAGTTCGAAAGACATGATTAAAATTATTACTCCTGTAACATCAAAGATTACTCAATCAGTAAATGAAGATGTTGAAATAGTTGGAAGAATACTACGTTATCATTTAGAAATGGAATCGATATTGAATGAATATATAAAATATCATTATAGCGACTCTATGGATATCGAAATATTACTGAATTTAAGTTTTTATAAAAAAATTGCTCTAATAAAAAAAGTACCCTTTTTTGAACAAGAATTTGAAATGATTGTTGAAGGTCTAATAGAGCTTAACAATTTGCGGAATAAATTAGCACATAATATTAATTTTAATATTTTATCTTTTAAAACCGAAAAAATGAATAAAATAATTGATATATTAAAAGAACGAAAAGATTTGCTTACACCTACAATAAATTTGGATGAGGTTGACCTTTTAAATACAGTTAGACACTTTTGTTTTTTTAGCCTAGGTATTTTAGTTTGTTTTTATGGTAATGCAAATGAATTATTAGTTAAAAGTTATAAACAATTTGTAGATGATTTTTTGTTAGGTATAGCTAATAATAATTAATATAGACAAACTTATAAATGTTATAGAGACTTACCTTTCCAGCAGAGTCTTCCGCAGGTAACTCTGCGTAAGAAGGGAAATAAATAATTGATAACAAAACAAGGTCTTTTGACTCCGATACATCGGGGAGGGAATTCCTGACAAAACAGTAAAAATATAATTGTAAATGAATTTCGAAAATAAGATTCTCGAATTTCTAATTGATATTCTTAAACTTGAACCGGAAATACTCGGTAAGAATGAATGTATACAGATAATAATTAAAAAGTTATCATCTCTAATTGAATGTGAAAGCGTTCAAATAATAGAAATACTAAGAATTCGTGAGACCTCAATTACATATCAGAAATACTATCCGGAAAATCCTAAGCCTCATAAAACAACTACTACAAAAGGAATCAATTGTTTCTGTATTCGTAATCAAAGGTTTTTCCTATCTAAAAGAATTGATAAAATAAATCATTCAATTTATGGCATAAGTGGTTCAATTTTTGATAACAGTGACAGAAAACAAGAAAAGATTCCTTCCATCATAATACCCCCAGATAAAAACGAAGAATGCGTAATTTTTTATCCCTTGGTTAGAAATAAAGAGTGTATCGGTGTTATTAAATTATGTGACTTTAAAAATCCCAATCGATTTTCTCTGGATAGTATTATTATTCTTCAAGCGGTAGAGAATTCAATTTCAAACCTTCTCCATATATATAACGTCATCGAGATGCAGGAAAAGAGAATAAAGGAACACACAAAGAATATATATGAAGCTCTTGAATATGAGAAAACTTTGCTGGACACAGTTATTCACGAACTTGATGCACCAACGGTGGCAATCCGCGGCACCGCAGAACGCCTTTCAAAAGGAATAATTAATAACATGCTGAGCATTCCTAATCAGATATTGAAATTGAGTAATATTGATGATTTATGCCAACTTATTTTCATGTTATACAGGAACGTGCATATTGCACAATCTGAAGAATTGAGAGATTCCCAAAAAGTGGATCACTGGAACTTACAGAGAGATATTGTTGATGGAGTCATAAATTTCATGAAACCTTTGTTTCGTAACAGGGGATTACCTTTAGATACAACAGAAGTTTATTTAAGAGGGTCTCCTACCTATCTGATTGTAAACCGTGAACTTTTTCAACAAGTTTTTTTTAATCTATTCAGCAACGCTATTAAGTGTTCAACTACAGACAATGAAAATTTTAAGGTTGAAATTAATTCTGAATATGATCCAAAAAAAGGTTTGAAAATCTACTTCAAAGATTGGGGTATAGGGATACCACAAGGCGAGCAAGAAAATATTTTTGAAAAACGGAAGAGAGGAAGCAATGCATTATATCAATCCGGTATGGGAATGGGTCTATGGGTTATTCGACGTATATTAAATGATTTCGACTGCTGTATCTCAGTTATATCAAATTCAAATCCAACTACTTTTACTATTTCTATTCCAAATTCGTTAACATCATTTTCAAAACCATCATTAAACAAAAAGGAGATAATATGATATTTTTCATAAATGATGAACTAATGTTCAATGAAGCTCTTAAAGAATAAGGCTTTATCGTTTATATTGAACGCGATTTTCAAAAAGTCGTTCAATTCTTAAAAGACAAAATGGATCAAGACGAATTAGTAATCCTCGATATTATGATGAATCTACAAAAAAAACTAACAATTTCAATTGATAAATCCAAGACCGTGAATGGTATGAGAACCGGGGAAGAAGTGCTTAGCTTTTTTAATGAGACGGAGAAAGGTAAATCGATAACAAAAAAAATTTCTCACCAATGTAGCCGACGAAGCTTTATTAATAAATATAAAGATTTAAGAACTGTTATAGGTTGTTATAAAAAAGGATATAAGTATTTCCAAATTTGTTGAAATTACATGTAAATTATTTAAAATTAAATAAAAATATGGATATTCTTACAATATTATCTTTTGTAGTAGGTATAGTTTCATTATTTTATGCAATAATTTCATATGTAAATAATAAATCATCAAAAGAACGATTAAAAGAGGTTTCAGCTTTGACAGAATCATTAATAAATATCACAAAAAAAATTAAAACGATAAATAATACTGAATTATCATTTGAATTAGAAAGAGAGGTTCGTAGAATGTCATTATTTTTAAATAACGATAATTTAATTAACACTTCACTATTATGGTTTATAGAAAATGGAAATTCACAGGATAAAGAAATTATAGAAAGAGCAATTAAAAATAAGTGTTTAAAAAATAAAAAAAATATAAAATATGCTGAAGAAGCAATAAAAAACATAATTTTCAAAACCCTTTTAAAATACAAAGGAGAAGATATGATACTTTTCATAGATGATGAACTAATGTTCAATGAGAGCTATAAAGAAGCTCTTGAAGAAGCAGGCTTTAGCGTATATTTTGAACAAGATGTTCAAAAGGCAGTTCAATTCTTCAGAGACAAAATGGAACAAATCAAATTAGTGATCCTCGATATTATGATGCCTCTACCAGAAGAGCTAACAATTTCAATCGACAAATCCAAGACTCAGAATGGTATGAGAACTGGGGAAGAAGTACTTAGCCTTCTTAATGAGACGGAGAAAGGCAAATCGATAACAAAAATTATTCTAACCAATGTTTCCGACCAAGAGTTTCTTACAAAATATTCTTCGTCTGATGAAGTAGCGGGAATCTATCGAAAAAGAGAAACCCTACCGTCAGAACTTGTGACTTTAGCTAAAACATTAATAAATTTAAGTTCCCGCTGAGTCTCCCGCAGGTGACTTTGCACGAGAGGAAATAAATAATTGATAACAATACAAGGTCTTTTGACTCAGATATAACTTACGTTAAATGTTTTTCCTAGATTATTTGAGATTGTATTATATCCTCTATTCAACTTTAACGATATAAGATGTTTTGGTTGTGTCTTTTCTTTCTTCTATAATTTTTAGATTCATTTCATTTACCAATCCTTGTATTCCACCTGCTCTTGAAAATGAAAGAAAATTCGAAAAGTGCTTCCGTCCTGCGAAGAATTCCACAGTGCGATTTAACAGTCCCCTTTTGTTTAACAGTTGAGGAATTGCAAAATCTGCTATAATAATATTCTTAGCAATTTTTCTTAACTCGTTTATCAGCATTGTTCTTATTGAAATATCAATTTCATGTATAACGTATGATACTATTGCATAATCAAACCTTTCTTTATACAATCCGCTAATATGTAACGCATCTGCATGAATGAAATCAACATTCTCAATATTTCTTCTACTCTTTAATTTTTTTGCATAATTTATATTTTTTAATGAAAGATCTATTCCTATTGCTTCTTCTGCTTTGTCAGCAACTTTAATAATAAACCTTCCCGTACCACATCCAATATCAATAACTCTTCTCCCTTTCTCTATCATACTTAATATCTGAACGTATGTGACATCCTGATATGGAGCAATATACTTATCATAGAACCAACCATCGTACCAATGGTTTTTACTTTTGTTGATCATAAACTTTTTTAGTTATTGAATTAAGATAAATGTAAAAAATAATCATTTTAATAAAATGTTTGTCTTGTTTTTAAACAATAATATCTATATTTTTGAATCAAGATAATATGGAGAATAAAATCCACTATATATTGACTTGATAATCTATGACTGAAGAACTCGATAAAGATAAACCCCTCTTTACCATTAGCACCATATCAGAAATGCTGGGTGTCTCTCCTGATACTTTAAGATTATATGAACGAGAAGGATTAATAATCCCTTACAAGAAGGAAAGCAGCCACAGGCTTTATTCTTATTCAGATATTGAGCGTTTAAAATGTATTCGTAATCTAATAAAAGAAAATAAAATAAATATTGCAGGTATAAATGCAATGTTATCCCTAATTCCTTGCTGGGACATAATATCATGTTCTGAAACTGACAGAGAAAATTGCGATTCTTATAAAGGAAATTTTCGTCCATGTTGGTCTTATAAACATATAAATAACATTTGTGCCTCTTACGATTGCAGAGAATGTAAGGTTTATAAAGACTATTTCACATGTGATATAATTAAAAATAAATTACAAAGAATAATTAAATAGTAACTGTATTGTCACACTAATATATATGTATAGTATTCTATTCTTGTATCATCAACTTACATCAAATTCTTTTTTTCACACTTTAATACTAAATAATGATTCTTGTAAACATATTAGAACAGCTGAAAAGCTTTTCAAGGAGAATTCTTAATGGCTAAAGAAAGCTCGGTTCTTATTTATGGTACAAACCTCGGAGGTTACAGGGCTGCTTACGCTCTCTGCAAAAAAGGACACAAAGTCATTCTTTTAAACCGAGGTTCATACGTGGATGATATAAGAAACCAAACTCTTTCACAATTACCACTCGATTTCTGTTGGATGTGCGGTCACTTTCCTCAACGTTTATTTAAGGCATTGGGCTGCGTACAGGATTTTTATAATGCAGAACTACTTGAAGTATCAGGTCAAGCAGGTGATTTCACAGTCAAATTCAAAACAAAACCACAGGTTGTAAATAATTTTATATGCACAGAGTGTGATGAATGTATTGAGGTTTGCCCTGAAGTAGTGGGCGACCGTAAAGCAATATATGTTCATCCCGAAATAGGTTGGGAAAATATTTATTTGATAGATTGGGAAAACTGTACAAAGTGTGGTAAATGCGAAGAAGTGTGCCCTACAGATGCCCTTAAATTAGAAAGATCCGAAGAAGTGCAAGAAGTAAAAGTAGCGGCAATTATTCTTGCTTTAGAGTACAACGATCCAACTATTGAAGACCTCAAGAATTTCAGTTTTGGTAAATCACCTTCTATTGTTAAGAATTCTGAAATTGCAAGGAACTCACTCCTTACAAACTTTGTCAAAGATTCTGTTAAATTACCTTCTGGTAAAATTCCTCAAAACTTTGCTGTTGTTGTTACTCCACATTTCAATAATCATGGAACCGAATATGAAAGCTATAATCTTTCTGTTAGTGCAGCATACAGGGGAGTAAGACTGAAAGAAATCCTCCCTGAATCTGATGTAACAATATTTCTCAAAGACTATAGAGGTTTTGGCAAAAGACATTACAGATGGTATAAGAAAGCATTGGACGCCGGTGTTCATATAGAAAAAGTAGATGACATAAAAGCTTCACCTAAAAATAAAGAAGAAGTCAACCTGCAGTACGAAAAAGATGGGAAGTCCCATGAGAAAACAGTTGAATATACGATTCTGATTAACGGACAGAAATCTCCCAATCTCATGAAAGACATGTCAGAGATTTGTGGTGTCAAAGCAGATGAAAATGGTTTTTGTAATATAAAACCTTTCTCATGTAGTGAAACAGATGTAGATGGAATTTTTGCAGTTGGGGAATTTACAGGTCCTAAAGGCAATCCCGAAGCTATATGGGAAGGTTGTGCTACTCTTACAGAGTCACTTAAATACCTGGGGGAAACCAACTTCAAACCCCCAGCACCTCCTTCTTTGAGAAATGTAGATGTCGAAGAAAAAAAGATAGGAGTATTCATTTGCAGCTGCTTCGGTACATTCAACGATAAAATGGACCTAAATGATCTAAAGGAAACTGTCGAAGCAATACCCGATGTTTCTCATGCAGAAATTATTAAAGGTTGCTGCACCCCTCCTTCAATAAAGGAAACTGCAGAGTTGATAAAAAAATCGGGAGTAAATCGTGTAGTCCTCGCAGTATGCACTCCGATACAGAAGCTTCTCAAATTCCGTAAAACAGTAATGATGGCTGGATTGAATCCTCTTTTATCAGAGTTTCTCCGCCTTAGAGAAGATGTCATAAATGTGCACAAAGACAAAGTGAAAATGTTAGAGAAGTCACTTACCCTTATCAAAGCAGCTGTAGCAAAAACAAAAAAATCAGTACAGAATCCTACACTAAAAGAGAGCTTTACACCTCATGCTTTAGTTATCGGAGCTGGACTCTCAGGTCTTACATGTGCTTCGGAAATAGCTGATAATGGATTCCAGGTTACTCTGATTGAAAAAAATGAAAATCTTGGAGGAAACGAAAAATATTTTGACAAACAACAAAAAGAGTACCTCGATAAATTGATCTCGAAAGTAAAAGACAATCAAAATATCAAGGTTTACCAAAAAGCTGAACTAAAAAGAATGTCCGGATATGCAGGTAATTTTTATGGTGCGATACTTTCAGAAAAAAAAGAGATACCAATTGATGTTGGTGTGATAGTATTGGCTACCGGGGCAAAAGAACATAAACCAAAAGAATTTCTTTATGGAGAAGATCAAAGAGTCATAACACAAACGGAACTTCAAAACAATCTTAACGGCAAAAAAATTGGAAATCAAGTAGTAATGATCCAATGCGTTGGTTCAAAGAATGACGAGCATCCGTATTGTTCAAGAGTGTGTTGTAATCAAGCATTAAAGAATGCACTTTCTCTAAAGGAAACGGGTTCTGAGGTAACTATTCTTTACCGGGACATGACTAACTACGGAAAAGAAAATTATTATCAAAAAGCTCTGGACTCTGGTGTAAAATTCATTCGTTTTGAGGATAATAAATATCCTGAAGTAAAAAAGAATGCAGATGCTCTCGAGGTTATAAAATCTGACGGGGAAAAAATTAAAGTTGATCTTGTTGTTTTAAGCACCGGCATTGAACCAGATGAAGAAAATAACAGAAATCTATCTAATTTATTAGGGTATCCCATGGACAAGGATGGTTTTTTTGATAGTGATGTGAATGTTTATCCTTATGAAGAATCAATAAAAAGACTATTCAAACCTTATGAATGGGCTACGAATTGTATTTATCCAGTAGGACTTGCTCATTCTCCCAGAGCATTTGAAGAATCCATTCTTACAGCGAGAGACATTGCTGGAAGAGCACTTATACTATTAGGAAAGAAAATGTTGCCTGCTCCGAATGCCATGTACATAGCAGAAGTAAAAGATGCATTGTGTATGGGGTGCGGAATATGTGTGGATGTTTGTGCATACTCAGCCAGAGCCATTGATATCGAGAAAAAGATTGCTGTTGTTCATCCATTCTTATGTGATTCTTGTGGTTCTTGTGTATCTGTATGCCCTAATGATGCTTCCTATCTAAGAGACTTTATGAGTAACCAAACTATATCTACACTTGATGCTTTGCTGGCTTAACAGGAAAGACTATATGTTTTTTATAATTATTTACTAAAAGTTAAAAAGTTTAGTTCTAAATTAAAAGAGAATTACATCTTAATAAGTTTTAAAATCAAGGAGAAATCATGAATAAAAATTTTACACCTAAAATCATTTATTTTATGTGTAACTGGTGTGGAACAGGCGGAGCTGAAAGTGCATCTGCTCATCACTTATACTATCCCGAAAATGTTCTCCCTTACAGAGTAAACTGTACAGGTTCCCTTTCCACTGTACTTATATTGCGAGCATTTATTGATGGTGCAGATGGAGTGATTATTAGTGGATGTCACCCTGGTGATTGTCACTACGAAGATGGAAACTTTAGAGAAAGGAAGAGAGTAGCTACAATAAAATCAATCATAGAATCTTTAGGATTAGAAGAAGACAGAATATGGTTCAGGTACGTTGCTCATGGTGAAGGGAAAAGATTTGTAGATACAACTACAGAATTTAATGATTACATAAAAAAGATTGGTCCGAATCCCTTAAAAGAAAGGAGTGACACATGAGAGGTTCTGTCTTGCCCATAGAAAATAATTTAGAAGAAACCATCCTTAATTTTATTAAAGAAGCATTTGATAAGAAATGTATTGAAGCTGTTATTTTACCAAAGAGAATACCTTCGGGTGATTCCTTTGCTTATCTGCTTATTAAAGATAAATCAATTCTGGAAGGAGCTTCTCCTTTTCCTCCAGTAATTCCCGTTCAGGGTGCTAAAGCTATCTCGAGCCTTACCAGACAAGGAAGCGTTAAAAAGAAGATCCTTGCTATAATGCATCCCTGTGAGATACGGGCTACTATTGAGCTTTTTAAATTAAAGCAAACAACGTTAAACAATTTAATCTTTATGAGTTATGATTGTCCTGGGGTCCTGCCTTTATCCGATTACTTAGAAAACCCAGATGAAAACGATCAAACATTCCTTGCAGCTCAACAAAAATGGGATAGTAAAGACATGCGACCAGTTTGTAAGATTTGCACCGAATTTAGCGCACCTGCTTCTGACCTGCACATAGGACAATTAGGAACAGATGAAGGAAAGATTTTTCTAATTCCAAACAGCTCGGTAGGAAAAGAATTCTTGAATGCATTTGGTTTAAACTCAGATGTTCCTTTAGATGAATGGGAAGCAGAAGTAGAGAAATTAAAAAAAGAAAGAGAAAATAATAAAAAGGATGCTCAAGAAAAACTAAAAACTAAAGTGGAAGGTCCAGAAAATTTATTGGAAACATTAAGTAGTTGTATAACTTGTCATAATTGCATGAGGGTTTGTCCCGTATGTTATTGCAGACAATGTTACTTTGATTCCGATGCCTTCAAGTTTCCACCGGATAATTTCATCTCTAAATCCGAAAAGAAAGGAAGCATCCGCTTACCTTCGGATACTTTGATTTTTCATTTAGGGAGAATGTCGCATATGATTCATTCCTGTGTCTCTTGCGGAACATGTGAAGATGCATGCCCAATGGACATTCCAATTGCACAAATCTTTAACCTCGTTGCTGATAAAACACAACAGGTACTTGATTATAAACCAGGAAGAAATATTGAGGAACCTCTTCCCACTGTTACTTACCAAGAAGAGGAACTTCAGGAGTTTGAAAAACCTTATTCAGAAACCTACATAAAGGTGGAGGAAACAAATGTCTAAATTGCTGAAAATAAATAAAGGCGTTGATGAAGGAACCAAAGCGCTTCTCGAATATCTCTTAGAAAAGGATAAAGTAGAAGGCGTTATAACACTAAAAACTATTAATGCCAATCAAGGAATCTGTTATTCTTTGATTACTAAACCTGAAGAATTGAAAGATGCTGTACCTCTCATTCCTTATATGCCTAATAATGAAGGGAAACTACTTTCTCGACTTACTTTAAGAGAACCTTTAGCAGATCCTATTGCCGTGGTTGCGAGACCATGTGAATTAAGAGCATTCATAGAACTTGTGAAAAGAAATCAAGGAAGTCTAAAAAATTATTTATTTATAAGTCATACTTGTCCAGGGGTCTATCCTCTTGAAACGAATGTTAATGGGAGTCTGGAGAAAAAGATTTCCCAATATTGGAATAAAACTAAGAATACTGAACTAATACAGGATACAAGACCCGCATGTAAAAGTTGCATTCATTTTATACCTGACAATGCTGACATAATAGTATCTTTGATCGGAGAAGCAGATTTAGATAATAACTGTAATATATTTTTAAGCACAAATAAAGGAGAAGAGTTTGCTGCTGGAATCGAAGGTGAAATTGGTGAAAAGGAACTTGAGAGCAAGGAAATTAATCTTATGCAAAACAAACGGGAAGAAGAAAGAAAGAAGCTCTTTGAAGAGACAAATATTGAAACGAAAGGAATTGAAGGTTTAATAGAATATTTTGGAAAATGTATAGGATGTCATGGATGCAGCAATGTTTGTCCTATTTGTTATTGTAATTTATGTTTCTTTGATTCTCAACCAAACGAAACTCAACCTTCATGGAGTGAAAGTGATCTTGACCGGAAAGGAGCATTGAGACTTCCTTCCGGCACAATATTTTATCACTTAGGAAGATTAGCTCACATAAGTATTTCTTGTATTGGGTGCGGAATGTGTACCGATGTCTGTCCAGTAAATATACCCATATCCACAATTTTTTCGAAGGTTGGTGAATCAGTCCAAAAAGCATTCGATTATTCCCCGGGAATGGATGTAGAAGAACCCGTTCCTTTTGGAATCTATAAAGAAGAAGAGTTTACAGAAATTGGAGAACAATAAAATCTCAACAAAAACTATTTATAAAAGGAGTCAACAAATATGAATGATGAATATACACCAAGAATAGTTGGATTTCTTTGCAACTGGTGCTCTTATACAGGTGCAGACCTTGCTGGTGTATCCAGATTAAAAGTGCCTCCCTCACTCAGGATTATAAGAGTAATGTGTTCCGGAAGAATAGATCCACTCTTTGTTTTGAAAGCTTTTTTGAAAGGAATTGATGGTGTAATGATGATGGGTTGCCATCCGGGAGAATGCCACTACCAGAAGGGAAACTATAATGCCCGTAGAAGATTTATTTTGCTTCAAAAAATACTCGAAGCTTTTGATCTTGAACCTGAGCGATTAGGAATCTGGTGGGTATCAGCTTCCGAAGCTACAAAATATGCTAAAGTAACAACTGAGTTTGCAAAAGAAATTGAAAAAATAGGACCAAGTCCTGTCGCTAATGAAATATTTTTGTGATAATAGAAATAAAAGATATTTAACTTTCTTTTTTGACAGTATAATTTTTAAGAAAAAATAAAAGCATGGATAAGAATGAAAATATAGATAAATTTGCTGATGACCTCCAGGAACAAATCATTAAACAAGCAAGAAAAGAATATTCTGAAGCTGTTATAGACCACTGGCAAAATCCCAGGAATTTCAAAAAGTTAAAAGACCCTGATGGATATGCTAAAGTTACTGGACCCTGTGGAGATACAATGGAGATGTTCATAAATATACAAGATGAGAAAATCTCAGAATGTGGATTTCAAACAGATGGTTGTGGGACAACAATTGTATGCGGAAGTGTAGCAACAGAATTAGCTCTGAACAAAACTATTGTTGAGGTTATTGCTTACGTTACAGCTGGTGAAGTTTTAAAACAAATTGGAGGTTTACCGACAGCTGATGTTCATTGTGCTCAACTTGCAACCGAAACTCTAAGACGGGCACTGGTTGATTATCGATCAATGCAAAAAGATCCCTGGAAAAAACACTACAGAAAATAACATACCAACTATTGAATAATACTAATAATATTTCATTCATAAGTTTCCATTTTCAGATAGGAATATAATCCTTATAAAATTATAAACAGAATTAAAATTAATTTTTTCAAAAAAATAAAACATGGAGATATATCTATGCAAAAATTTACATTATTATTTATCATTATCATTTTCACACTTTTTACATCAGCAGTTGGACAAGACAAAAAAGAAGATAAGAAAGAGACTATTCCCTTAAAATGGGGAGTATGGACCGTATCAAGTTTTTCCTGGGATGATACGGAAAATTTAACTCCTTCATCTCAATTCAGTTTAAATGCCGCAAGATTGATAGCTACAGGTGAACCTGTAGAAAACGTTAGCTATCACGTAATGGGTGACTTCGCAAGCCCAAACTATTCACCACGATTTATGCAAGCATGGGTAGAATATAAACCTATTAAATATTTATCAATTCGAGGTGGACAATTTAAGTATCCTTTCGGTGCTGAAGCATATCCGGCACTTATTTATTGGAAATTTTTCAATACCTCTTACGTTACTGCTGACATCGTTAAAAAATTAGGTTATACCGGTGGGCTTTTCCGTGATGTTGGAGTTCAATTTGCTGGAGGTTATGACATGTCAAAAGATCTGGGTCTTACTTTTAAATTAATGGTTATGAATGGTACTGGTGCAAATGCAAAAGATAACAATAGTCCAAAAGATTTTGTTGGTTTTCTTGGATTCAAAATTATAAACTTCATTGATGTTGGTGGTTCTTTCTACATCGGTAAATCACTTCCGGATTCAAATGAGGTTGATGAGTCAGCATACGGAGTACAATTGAAAGTAAATAAAGAAAAATTCTCATTTCAAGCTGAATATCTCCTTGCAAAATATGATGCTAATGCAACGAGAAACGAAGTATCTCCTAGTGGATATTATGCCTATGGAACATATAAAGTCATTCCAACAATAGAGTTTGGCATCCGTTACGATTTCTTAGACCCGGATAAGAACATTGATAATAATGATAAATCTCGTGTTACATTATCTGCATCTTATTTATTCAATAAGAAAAACCGCATAATGATAAATTATGAGATTCGCAAGGACGATAGTATAAGTAATATTGGAAACTTATTTACTCTTATTGGACAAGTTGCTATATAGTAAAGTATAGAAGACTTTCAGTAACGAAAAAAGTTATCGAAAATATAATTTATAATTAGCACCTTATTGCACGAAAGGAAATAGTAGAAGACTTCCTTTCTTTCTATATTAAGTCTGCTGTATTCCCCTATATTGTTTAATTGTTTTTTCTAAAGTTCTTACAGCTAAAATAGCACAATGAATTTTCTGTTCTGGAATTTCTCCAAGATAATTCATAATATCCATTTCGTTATACTTTAATGCTTGTTCCAATGATTTTCCGTTTATCATTTCCGTTAATGCAGAACCAGAAGCGAAAGCACCTGCACATCCTATCGCCTGGAACTTTGCATCATTAATAAGGTCGTCCTTAATTCTTAGAAATATCTTCATCGTGTCACCACATGGACCTGTGTATGCAAATCGAGTATCACAGTCTTTTATATCACCAACGTTAACCTTGTCTACATAATACTTTATTGCTTTATCCGAATAACCAGATTTCTTTAAAAGCTCTACTATTTCGTTCATGTTCAATTTGTAATTTTCTATTATTTTGAATAAGATTTATGGCGATATTTAAAATACTAATTGTAAAATTATTCTTAAACACTTTTATGTTTAATTTGATAAAACAATCCTCTTTTCTGACGAACAATTTCAATCTTATCATCTGCTTCCAAAACATCAAGATATTTATTCACTTCGTTAATGTGAGAACCAAGAATCTTTACTAAGTCATCGGGTGTGCATGGTCGTCTTCTGATTGTTCCTAATATTGCTGTTTCTATGTCTTTACGATAAGAGCTAATATCTTTCCTCTCTTGAGGATCAGCAATGATTTCTACATTTTCAAGATTCCAAAAATCCGTTACTCGTTGTAATTCTGTCTTTGTTGCAGGTCTTAAATTATCAACTATACCGGGTCTGTCAAGTATATTAATCTGAATAATATCGGGTTTAATATTTGTAAAAGCTTCCTTTAATAATTTTAAATCTTTGGTGTTGTCATTGTAACCGGGAAGAATTAAAACCTCGAGCCAAATTTCACCTTTATATTCATTTCTGAAATCTTGAAGACCTTTTATATATTCTTTAATATTAAGTTTATGAAACGGTCTGTTTATTTTGCAAAAGGTTAGTTCTGATGCCGCATCTAAAGATGGTAAGACAACATTTGCTTTCAAAATCTCTTTTCGAACCTGCTTCTCACTTAACAGTGTACCGTTTGTTAAAACTGCAACGGGAATCTCAGGCTTCTTTAATTTTATGAATTGTAAAACATCACCAATGCGAGAATTAAGCGTTGGCTCTCCCGAACCTGAAAAAGTAATATAATCCGGGGCAGGATTATTACTAAAATAATGATTTAATTCTTTTATTACATCATCATAAAGAACATATTCTTTTCTTTCAATCGTCAAGTTTGTGGTTCGACCACATTCACAGTAAATACAATTAAGTGAACATACTTTATGAGGAACCAGGTCCACCCCTAATGACATCCCCAAGCGACGTGACGGTACAGGGCCAAAAAGATATTTATACATAGTTCAAATTTTAATTCGATTAATCATAAGCCAACCGAGTTTTTCCATCTACTAATGTTGGTTCAATTAGTTTTTTCCATTCGGATGAATTCCAAGTGCCAAGAGTTGAATGTGTTTTAAAATATTTTTCAGGTATCGGATGTGTTCCGTTAACTACATCTACGCCAAATTTATCTTTAATAAAATTTTTATAATGTGTGATATATGGACACGGTGGATAACCAACAACAAATCCAGTTGCAAGATGAATAACATCGACGCCGTTTTTTTTTATTTCCTCTGGTGCATATTCAATATTACCTCCGGGACAACCACCGCAAGTTGTATAACCAACCAATTCAAGTTCATCATTCTCGGAATAAATGCTAAAAGCACCTTCCCTATCTTTCATAGCTCTAAAACATTTACCGCCGGCGCAATTGCAGTAGCGGTCACAAATAATAATTCCAATTTTGATTTTGTTTTTCATTGTTATTTTGATATTATATATTAATCCTTTTTAAAACAATTTCACTTTCGCTTACATTTAAATCATTCCTCCTTTATTTCAAAAACATTCCCGCTTTTGTCTTTAATAAATATCAAATCGTAAGTATCTCTTTCAATACGAATACATTCATAGTTTTTTTGTTTTGCTCTTCGGAAAAGAGATTCTCTATCATTAACCGAAAGACAAATGTGATTAAAGCTTTGTCTTTTAGTCTCCTGCCTTATGAAGACTTCAAGTAATAAGTTGTCTTTTTGTAAAAGAAAAACCGATGCTTCTTCATTCAAACCGAATATGTCATTAGCAAGGGACTCTTTTATAGCAAAAGTCTTTACTTCGGTCAAACCAAGTATATCTTTATAAAAATTCTTGACCTCTTCAGGTTCAGAAATTGTTAACGCAATGTGTTCTAATTTCATTTATCTTTCTTCTTGAAAAAAAAAATATTTTAACTCTTTTCGAATTTATACTCTAAACATACCGATAACCTACAGTATCCGTCTGCGTAATACCTTTAATTCAGAATTTTATAAATGGCTATCTAGAATAAAATATTAAGGCTTTAGAATTCTTTTAATTCACCTTTTTTATAAGCATCGAATGCTTCTTGAACTGTCATTTCATTGGCTCCAACATAAATTTTTATATCTGATTGTTCAAACACGCGAGCAGCGTTTCCACCCGGACCATTACCTGTAACTAAAACATCAGGAGTAAGTTCAAATAATTTCTGAGCCGTTTGCGGACCAGCTCCGTGTGCAACACTCTCGATATCCCTGTTGTCATCATGGAAAAGTTCATTTTTTTCATCATCATAGATAACAATAAATTCTGTTCTTCCAAAACGGGGATCGATCAGGGAATCCCATTCTGTACCTTTAGCAGTAAATGCGATTTTCATTTTTTATTTTCCTCAGTTTTTGTTATTTGTTTTACTTTATTCCAGCTTTCCGTCAGGATTACTCTTAATTTGTTTTCATCATATTCCACAATTGTCTGACCGTTAGTCATTGCTTCGGTGAAAGTTTCATCATAGGGCAGACTGGAAATATGAACAATGTTTTCTTTTTTAAGAAACTCTTCGATTTCTTCTGATAACTGCGGATTAAGGTCAGATTTATTAATAATACAACCCGCTTTAATATTAAATTTATTTACTAATTGATAAACTCTTTTAAAATCATGTAAACCAGAAACGGAGGGCTCTGTTACTAACACTACAAAATTAGCCCCTGAAAGTGAAGATACTACAGGACATCCAATTCCCGGAGAACCATCAACCACAATAAAATCCTTGTTTGTATCTTCTGCAATTCGTTTGGCTTCATTCTTAACCTTTGCAACCAACTTGCCAGAATTCTCAGCAGCTATACCAAGCCGGGCATGAACCATTGAGTTTCCAACTTTAGTCTTTGAAATATACCATTCACCAACATTCTGCTCCTCCATTATTATTGCTTCTGTGGGACATACCCGTGAACAGTATCCGCATCCTTCGCAATCCAACGGTTCTATTTCATATTGATCATCTTTAATTTGAATAGCATTAAAACGGCAGACATCGATGCAATTGCCATGCTTTTCACAAACACTCTGATTTATGTTAGCAATAACACCGCTGTAAAAATCTTCTGACTTCTCAAAATCGGGCTGCAAAAGAAGATGCATATCGGCTGCATCGACATCACAGTCCGCAACCACAATATTCTTTTCACCCAAATATGCGAAGGAAGCAGTGATGGATGTTTTTCCGGTACCGCCCTTCCCAGATATAACAACTACTTCTTTCATCCTGTACCTTTATTTTTTATTTCCATTATGTAATCTTCAATATCCTTAAGCTGCTGTTTAACTCCCGGAATTTTCTTGTAAATCAACTCCCCGCAAGAATATAACTCTGCTATACGACGGTTGTTTGGTATTTTAGCTAAAATAGGAATCTTTTCTTCATGACAATATTTCAGAACATCGTCATTTCCAATTCCAAAACGATTAATTACTATACCATATCTTTTTTTTAGCTTCTTCATAGTATCAACAACTATCTTTAAATCATGTAGTCCAAAAGGAGTCGGCTCTGTTACAAGAATCACAAAATCAACACCCTTTGTAGCTTCTATAACAGGACATGAAGTCCCTGGAGGAGCATCATATAATTTGATTATATCATCAGAGAAATGCTCGTCAACATACTCAATTGTTTGTGAAATCAATGGTACAGCTTTCTCCTCACCAATATTCAACCTGCTTTCTACGAAGCTTAGATTACCGTTTTGGTAATGTTTTAGCTTTCCCATTTCCCTGGGTATCATTGGAAGGACTGATGTAGGACATAACTCAGAACAGGCATAACAACTATGACACAATTCAGGGAAAATCATAATCTGAGTGCTGAGTTGTATCACAGCGTGAAAGTTACACACTTCCTGGCATATTCCACACAGAGTGCAGTCATCCTGTTCCCATTCCGGAATCATTTTAAATTTATCTTCTTTGTAAGCCATCTCACCATTTATAAATAACCCGGAATTGGGTTCTTCTACATCAAGGTCAATTAAAACTACTTTGTCTTTTTCTGCTAAATAGCTTGCAAGGTTTGTTGATAGTGTTGTTTTTCCAGTACCGCCTTTTCCGCTTGCAATCGCAATCTTCATTCCAGGTTCACTTAATGATCACATAGATTATTACCAGTTTTAAGCTGACCATTCAAATACTGTTCAACAAGTTTCGATGGGGATTCAGCAGCTACACCCATACACACTTCGATATTGTTCTGTGTGAAAAGCTGCTGGGCTTTCTGTCCCATTCCACCAGAGATTATTATACTAACTCCCTGCTGTGCCAGGAACTGTGGATAAACACCAGGTTGATGCACTGGTGGTGTAACAAATTCTTCTTTTATTACCTTTTGATCTTCCGTTTCGACAATTGCAAATTTTTCACAATGTCCAAAATGTGCACATAATTTTCCGTTTTCTGTTGGGACTGCAAATAATTTTTTCATATTTATTTAATTTTATTTATTTAATAATTCTTCTCTTACTATTGAATGTCCGCATTTAGGACATTTTACTTCAGTACATCTAACACCTTGTTGGTGAGGAGTTTTCTCTCCGCAGTTTGCACAAACACAATAACCGCCTACTCCAAATCCACCACCATTATTTTTGCCTTTACCACCGCCTTTTCCGAGACCCTGACCGGAACCTTGTCCCATTCCTCTGCCACCGCCTTTTCCGAGACCCTGACCGGAACCCTGTCCCATTCCTCTACCACTACCACGTCCTGAACCTCTACCCCTTCCAGTGTTTCTGTTATTACCTGAATTATACATTTTAATTTACTCCTATAATTTTAAAATTTTATAAAAAATGTTTCTTTGTTAAAAGATAAAAGCAGGCGAAATCGCATCGCCTGCTTTTCCCGGATTAGTCTTTTTTCTCCATTTTAGAGAGTCGGTTTTCCAAAGAAGATAATTGCTCCTTAAGAATTCTAATCTCATTTTCTAATAATGTCTTTTCAGACACATCAGGAATATTTTCTTGATAGAAATTTCTATAACCTCTTTCTTGACTAAAACCATGTCTGAAACCTCTACCTAAGCCTAAACCTCTTCCCCTACCTCTTCCATAACCATATCCGGTATTAAACACATAACCGGGTCTATCATCACCAGCACAATATCCCATACGCCTTCCTGTTAAGGGACCTTGTCCCGAAGGTCCTGTTCTATCTCCTCCTGGCATAATATTCTCCTTTCTTATAAATATTTTTGTTTAACAATTTATTTCGAATTTATTTCAATTAACTCACATTCTTAAAATATTCATATAGTATACCAATAAAAACGTTAACAATAATTTCGTAATCACATACTATAAAAGCTTTCACTCATATTTACTACTTAAACCTCCCTCTTCTATGGCGTCCCCTTTTCATGAAATTCATAGCAAGGTTTTCTACATTTGATGATCCGCAATCCGGACATCTTTTACTTTCTTCACTAAAAGGTTGCAGAGTTATTTCATCACAATCTTTGCATCGGTGAAGTGTATTTATGAAATCTATATTACCGCCTTCGATAACTAATTCCCTGCCGTTTACGATGGCTTGAGCAACCTTATGCCTTGCTTTCTCAATTAGACGTGTAAATGTAGGTCTTGATATGTTCATCCTTTCCGAAGCTTCTAAATGTTCCAATTGAAGATAGTCTGTCAATCGCAATGCTTCATATTCATCAATCGTTATATCAATTTGTTTTAGAAAACGCCTTGGTACACCGCTTGGCTTAAAGTTATTAAATCTCGGCGGTACATTTATTCGTCTTTTTCTATAAGGTTCTCTCATATAATTTTCTTAAATGAACTTAAGTTCAATTCAATATAATGAACATATGTTCATTTGTCAAGTTATATTTTTTATAAGCTATTGTATTAATCTGCAGCAGATAACAAATTATGTTTCTATTTCATTTACTAACACTAAATTAGATAAATTTAATCTATTTAGTCTATTCCAAAATTATTTAACAAGTTCTATAACATGGTCACAATATGAATCTCCCTTGGGAATGGACTTATGAATGTAGTATTTAAGGTCTTTGCTGAGAGTCTCCACTAAAGCCTTTTCCATAGATGTATGTGCTTCACACATTTCAGGTTTATCAAATGGATAAGGACATTCATAAACCCTGATCACAACTCTTTCATCATTAAACTCTGTAACCTCACCATTACCGCGAAGATTATTAAAAACTTTTATAACGAAAAGAGCCACCGATTCAATATCGGGATGCTTAATTTTCTGTTTTGCTCTTTCAGCAATTTCTAATCCATAATTCGTGCTAACTTCCCTGATTAAATCTAATCCATCACTGCCAAACTTTTCATAGATAGCGTCATAAAGATGTTTAATTCTTTTGATCAACGCACTTGTAATACTTCTATACTTCTTTTCGACCGGAATTTCTTCGATTTCAATTCCTGCTGGTAATTTTATCATTATTTTAATCTTTTTAACTGTTTTTAAAAATAAACTTTCTTACCGAAGCGTATGAATTGCTTTGTACCTCCTCCAGTTCTTATCGTGTTTAACACTCTCTCATCACTACTTTGAAACACTGAACCGAAAATCATTTTTATATTCTTGTACTTTAACATATCTTCATTCATTATAGAAGATGGTCCTAAAATAAATATATCGCAATTGTTTCGTGTGTTTTTTACAATACTCATAAACGTCTCATTAAAAATACTGGTTGCTGTTAGTATGACTGCCTCTGCTTTACTTGTATATTTCATTTTACTTTTTTCTGATGTGAATTGGTAGTTCTTCTTTTTTAAATCAAAAACTGAAATTTTAATGTTATCTTGTTTAAACCTTTCCAGTAAAGGTCCAAAGTACCCAATCATAACAATTTTCTTATAAGCACTGAAATGAATAATATCGAAAATATCAGATTCATCGTTATACTTGTTTGAATAATTCAATGCAGCATTAAAATAAGCATTTAATATTATTCTGTGGCTTATGTTATTCAGATCAGGCAACTTCAAATCTTCGATTTCAACTTCTACTTTATTAAACAGGTTAGCACAAACACCAATATTTCCGTTTTTCAAAAGCACTGCTGTATATCTTATTCCAAAAACGAGTCTATCAATTTTTGAAACATCCACACCATACTTTTCAAAGAAGTGTTCTAAAGGTTCTATCATTGTTTTTGTATTATACTTTTAAAAATAATAATACAAAGTAAATACTATTTAATCTCACAAGTATTTTTTGAGCCTTTCTTCAAGGATTTTCGCTAACTGCTCGGATGAACATTTACTAATAATATCTGGATCTATAGATGAAAGAATTCCTTCTATCATATCCATTTTGTCTTTTAAAAAATCCATCTTCTCTATTAATTTTTCCTTGTCATCACTCTCCCAATATTCTCCTTCATCTACCACTCTTAGATTAGGGATATATCGCTTCTTTAAATATTTCAAAAGTTTGATTATTGATATATGAACATCAGGAGGAGCAAATTGAGTCTTTACTGAGTTGTATGAATTTTCTTTAGATACTCTTCCTTCGTTTATTAAAACTATCAATATTGGAGTAGTCAAGCAACCTTCTGCGTCGAAGTACAGAGACAATGGTTCGGAATCCGGATGTATATTAATATGGACACCTTTCAGAGGAAGATGTCCCACTATTTCAAATCCATCTTTTTTCTTTGATAATTTCGCTGTTGCTGGTTTTGACCAATCTTCATCTAAAGCTTGACATTCCCAGTTCATTATTTCAGATATATCGATCAATTCATCCTTAAAGGAATTTATTAGCAGTGTGTTTTTCAGTTTACCTTGAAAGTGGATGGTGATACCCATAAGTAATACTACATTTCGATAATTGAATTAATCATTTTATTTAGACGCTCCTACTTATAACGTCAAAGCTAATCTGTCGCTAACATGCAGAGCAACTAATCTTGGAAGAGTAATAAACTCCAAGCAGGGCACATACTCTGAAAAATCGCCTCGCTGTTTGCGTTCTGGTGGAGTGCCTTGCTAGGCTAATTTTTTATTTTCTAATTTCCCTAAAAAAGATTCTCATATATCTTACACTTGACAATATTAGAGCCAAACCGATACCTATATACAGAATCGCTAAATATTGCTTCGGAATCGCTGAATGACGCAGTATCACTCCCATTGTTATCATAATCACAATAATCAGATAACTCTTCCAAGGAATAAAAGAGAACAAGCATTTCTTCTCATTCATTGGAAGGATTCTTTTCAAATTCTTATCTACTATCTTCAAAAATCCAAAATGGTGAGCCAATAACGCTAATGATACTCCAGCACCCGCAAACAAAAAAATGTTTATGTCAGAAACTGTTGATAACCATGAAAATGCCAATAATAAAAGTATTAAACCAACACATATCCAAACAAACCCTGCAAGAAATAATATTACATTCTTCGTGACAGATGGTTTATATTTGTCTCTTTTTCTCATAATATTTTCTGTCTTCTAGCCTAACTAACAATTACACTGCAATATTGCTGTTAAAACTCTTTTAATCTTAATGTTGACTTATAAATAAATATACATAAAATTTACAATCACGATATAAAAACGAAATAATCTTTTCGTTTAAAATGGTTGTATGCTTTGTGTAAGTCTCCAATAGAAGACTTTTTAAAAAGACCATACATCGAGGCTCCGCTTCCGCTTAAAGAAGAAAATATCGCTCCCATTTCGTCGAGGTCTTTCTTGATCAATTCAAGCTCATTGTACTTTAAAAACACAACATCTTCAAAATCATTTTTAAAAATTTCACTTTGAGAAGGATCGAATCCCCTAAGCTCCTTTAAATCTGATAAAGGTTTTGCAACAGGTTTAAGTTTTATGTTTTCATAAGCCCATTTAGTTGAGATGTGTAAATTAGGATTGATGAGAAGAATATTGTAATTTAGATAGAAACGTTTCAAGATTTTTAATTTCTCTCCTCTTCCGGTCGCTAAACATGGTTTCATTATGAGAAAGAATGGAACATCACTTCCCACAGATAGAGCTATGTTCATTATTTCTTTTTTATTTTCTTTGACATTAATATTAAAATACCTCACCAAATATTTAAGAACCGCAGCAGCGTTCGAACTCCCTCCACCTAATCCACCACCGACAGGAATATTCTTTCGGAGATAAATATCAATTCTGTAACATTTCTTGATCTTATATTCTTTGAAAAAGGATTCAATGACTTTATAACAGCAATTACTTTTATCGGTTGGTATGTATGATTTATTGGAACGAATTG
>JADHVP010000039.1 GCA_016783945.1 Ignavibacteria bacterium | reverse complement strand
ATTTATCTTTAACTCTATATACTTCCCTATTCTTGTATCCTCAATCTCATCGTAACCAAGTGATTTTAGAGAATGCTCAATTGCTTTGCCTTGCGGGTCCAAAATAGATTTGCGAAGTGTTATCTTGATTTTAGCTAAATACATAAACAATTAAGTAAATTATAACTGAATTTATCAGTATGATAAAATAAAATTATTAACATATAATTATAAGTCTAAAACGTTCGTAAATAATATTCCTGACGTCCTATTATAAGATTAACTTACGTCAAACATTAACATTAAATGATTTTTCTTATTTTTTCTATTGATTCAGATCTTACTTCAGAAATGATTTTGGGAATTAAAGAAGAAATTGTGCTAAACCTATTATCATTAGCTTCAATAATAAAAATGGTAAGATTATATTGAAAGATATTTTGCTGATGTATTAGATTTTGAACCGAAGTAATGAGACCATCAAAGTTATTATCCTCTAACGCTTTGAGAAGGTCACTATTTTTCATTGAATTCCAGCCCATATCATTAACAGTGAATACTTCAAAATCTGCTGGAAATCTGTTTCTTAATCGTACAGGAAGATTTTCATCAAGCAGAAGTTTTATCATGAGAGGAAAGATTAAAGGTAAAAGTGTTTTCTATGACTTGTAATAATTCCAAAACCTGTTCTTTTTTCACAGAGGGAAAGTCTTTCAAGAATTCATCTACACTATCACCGGCTTTTAAATAATCAAAAAGATTATTAACTGGTACACGTGTATTATAAAAAACAGGTGTCCCACTTTGAATATCGGGTGATATAGTAATTATATTATTCATGTTTCTAAGATAACAAAAGAAAAACAAAATATCAATTTCCCATTTACGCTTTTACTATATGAATCTAGATGTTTTATTATTAGGAATATTTTACAGGGCGGAGGAGTTAATCATTAATCACTTCTTCTTGTAATCTCTCGAGGTCTGATTGGTCAATCTCGTTTAATCCCTTTATAGACCTCTCCATTTCTTCTTTCTCTTTATTTGCTTCTACTTTTTTCTCTTTTCTGTCACCGACTTTCTTATTCTCTTCTTCTTTAGAGCGAACCATTGCATCAACTTTCTTTTCTACTTTTTGAGTCTTTAGAACATCTGGCTCTTCTGTATCTACACCTGTTTCTTCTTCTAATTTGTCTTCAGTCTTCTCAAAGTAGGTTTTCTGTTTTTCGATAATTAATCCTTCAGTAAATTCATCTTTGTCACTTGTTTTGGTTTCTTTACGTAGCTCGTCACTTTCAGTATAACCTCTTACACTCACCTCCGGAGCTCTTAAATCATCGATTCCTTCTGTAGAAATATCTTCAGCAATTTCTTTACCTAATGATTCAATATCTCCTGTTTCAACGTCCTCAACTGATTCTTTCAATGTTTCAACTTCATCTGTTTTTAAAGTAATTGGAGATTCGTCTTCTTTGGTTTGATCTTCTGTAATGTCAAGGTTGTTTTGTTTGACGTTAATATAGACAACAGTAAAAATAAAAAACAGCACGACAGTAAAACCAAGAGCAGGAATCAACCATGGATTCCTTTGGCTTCCGAGTATCTTAGCAAAGAAACCCTTCTCGATGTTATCCACATATTTTTTATGGATACTACGGCTGCTTTTTTCAGCTTCTACAAGGTTAATCTTCCGCTGCAATGAATTTACGAATTCATCACTTGCTTTTACCTTTGGAAGATTTTTTAACTTCTTTCTTATATCAATATTTTTTTCTTCTTCGTGCAATTTTAATCTTTAAAAGTATATTACTTTTTTATTCCTCTGGTTTATAAATCTCGCTTAATATTTCTTTTAGCTTTTCTCTTCCCCTGTTTATTCTTGATTTTACAGTTCCCAAGGGGAGTCCTGTAATTTGCGCTATCTCCTCATACTCAAAATCCTGAATATCTCTTAATATTATTACTTCCTTAAAACTTTCTCCGAGAGAATCAATAGCTTTCTGAATATAATAATTTTCTATACTCGCATTTGCAGTTTCGTCAGGGCTTATTACATTGGCAGTTAATTCAAAATCTTTTTCACCCTCAGGATCGAAACTGCTTAGTGAAATTGCTTTATGCCTGCTTTTTTTGCGAAGATTTGTCTTAGCAATATTAATCGCAATCGTATAAAACCAGGTCGAAAACTTTGCAATCTCTCTGTATAAATGTTTAGAACGATAAAGCTTTAAAAAGGTATCTTGAGCAAGGTCTTCTGAATCATCCCTATTTCCGGTATATCTAAATAGAAAGTTTACTAATCTATCTTTATACCTGAAAACAATTTCGTTGAATGCTTCAACATCCTCTTTCTGAAATTTAAATATTAACTCTTCATCCGTAAAACTCTTATAATCCGGATTATTATTTGACACCTTTTCGTTTATTTTTAACGTATTGTAAAATGATTTGTTCCTGTTATTTTAAAGCCCAGATAATTTATTTATCAGAGAAGTAAAAACTGTTTTTTTGTCCGTATTAGTAGACTTAAAAGCTTTCTCTGCCTTGTAAATATAATCAAAAGCAGACATTAATTTAAGTTCATTTATTTCACTGCTGTAATTTTTATATATTGAAAGCATTTTATCAGCATTATTCCATAATTTGAGTTCCCTTCTAAGATCCCAATTTTTAAGTTTTTTTATTTCAGGGTCTAACAATTTACTCATAGCAATGTATGCAGAATTCAATAAAACAAGAAGATAAATCTCTACATCCTCTTTTAAGGTCAAATTCTCATAAATCTTCAAAGCCTTGTTTTTATCCCGGGAAAATACAGCTTCTATGAAATCATTCTCACTAAAATCCCTTGAAATACCTACACATAGATTGATAACATCTTTTGTTACTTCTTTCGAAAAAGCACAATAGGTTTTTATCTTTTCTACCTCTGTTATAATTTCATCATACGATACATTCAGAAATTGAAGAAGATATAAAATAGTCTGCTCATCTATCTGATAACCGTCGAATTTTTCCTTAATCCAGGAAATCATATCCTTCTCACTATCTTCGTCGAAAATAAATGTAGGAACTCCCGAATCAATAAATTCCTTGAAGTTATTTAAATTATATTCCTTATCCGTTACAACCATCAGAAGAACTATATCGGGATTTGAGTTCTTGAGATAATTCAATAAAGCTGTTTTGTCTTCTTTTGGAATTCCTCTTACACCGGGCTTCTTTACAATCTTATAGACAATAATTTTTCTTTCTGTAAAGAAGCTGATATTGCTGCATTCATTAATAACCTCTTCTATGTTCTTCCCATCAGAAAAGTAATGCTTTATATTGTCTTTAGTGTCCGTATTCCCGATAAACCTTTCTGATATTAATTTAATAATGTCTTCAAGTAAAATCTTATCCTTCAGGAAAAGAAGCATGTTGTTTGGGATATCATTCCTCTTAAGACCTTCATAGAATTCACGATATGTGGTCCTATTTTTTGTACCAGATATTTTCACAAAGTAAAATTAATTCTTATGCATTAATTTTGAAATGGTAAAAGGACAGTTATAACCAAAAAAATCGGTAACACAGTTTAGAACCGTGCCACCGACATGGTCAAAAAAACATTATATCTACTTTTATTTCATCAACACCATCTTTTTCACATCGACAAAACCATCAGTTGTTAATTTATAGAAATACACTCCGCTCGGATAACCGCTCCCGTCCCAATCAACCTCATAGCTTCTAGCATTTAGTTTATCATTAACCAGAGTAGAGATTTCTTCTCCGAGTATATTATAAACAGTCAATGCAACATGCGTGGTTTTATGCAAATCAAACCTTATGCTTGTTGAAGGATTAAAGGGATTCGGATAATTTTGTAATAAAATAATACTTTCAGGATTTTGATTACTGTACTGAGTATTTATAAATGTGGTGGAATCGCCATACTTCAAAATCGTACCATTCAAACCAACAGCCCAACCGTTATTTTGATTGACAAAATTAACTTTATATAGAGCACTATTCGTTGGACCGCTTTGATATGCCCAATTTACTCCTCCATTAGTGGTATGCAAAATCATACAACCTGAACTAGTTCCTCCCACTGCCCAACCATTCATTACATCTGCAAAGTAAATGCTGGTTAGAGTTTCATCTACACCAAATGTTTGAATGCTCCAGCTATCACCTCCATTATTTGTATTAAATATTGCAGGAACATGCGGCAAACCTAAGTAGAGCCCTAATATCCATCCTTTATTTGGATTGATAAAGAAAACATCACGTAAGTGATAACTCGTAATTGTTGTATCCAGAAACCATAAACCTCCACCATTAGTAGTACGCATTACACCTCCGGCTTCACCAACTGCAAAACCGTTATTATTATCCGCAAAATGGACTCCGAACAAGGGTGATTCACCTGAAGCTGCATATTGTGTAGACCAGCTTACCCCGCTATTGTTAGTGTAATAAATTTCACGGTGCGGTATAAAGGTTGGATATGTACCATTATCTCCCCCTACGACCCAACCGGTATTGGCATTAAGAAAATAAAGATCATAGCGGAATCGATTGGTACCTGCCGAGCCATCAATCCAGTTGGTTCCACCGTTTGTTGTGCGAATTAGTTTTCCAGCGAATCCTCCAGCCCAGCCGTTTTGAGTATTCACAAAATAGATGCTGTAATAAGTATTATTCGGTGGTGCTGTCTGTACATTCCAATTCAATCCTCCGTTAGAAGTATTCATTATGAGTCCCGTGTTTCCTGCTATCCATCCATTATTCTCATCAATAAAACAAACATCGAAGAGTACAGTATTTGTCCCGGAATTTTGATTGAACCATCCCACCTGTGCCTGTGTAATGCTTATACTAGTAAGTATAAAAATAAGTATAAAGATAAGAGTTTTCATGTTGGTATTCTTTTTAATACATTATTAATTTTTAATTTCTATTTCACCAACACCATCTTCTTCACATCAACAAACCCATCCGTAATCAATTTATAGAAATAAACTCCGCTCGGATAATCCGTACCGTCCCAATCAACCTCATAACTACCTGCATTTAATTTTTCATTTACAAGTGTTGTTACTTCTTTACCGAGTGCATCGAAGACAACGAGCTTCACAAATCCACCGCGAGGAATTTCATACCGAATGTTTGTCGTTGGATTAAAAGGGTTGGGGTAATTCTGATAGACCTTATAGCTCTCAATATTATTGTTATTATTTCCTTCAATCGAAGTAAGTACGCTTCGGTCATAAACAGATATTTCTGCAGAATCTTTTGTGCAGGGACGGTTTGCTGAATCCCTCAGGAAATTCCGCCAGTTTGTAAGTGTATTCCTGTAAGTCCCTCCCGGATAGTCAGGATTTGTAGCATTTGGATTAATAGCTATGGGAGTTAAAATAAATTTTGCAGCATACCAGGAAGAAGCAACCGGGTCGGTTGATGCAACAAGCATATCTGTCTTTTGAACGTAAGTCAAATTGCTTTGTCCCAACCTCGACGTCCAGGCGGCATCAATAATGCTGAGTTTCGGGAATGTTACGTTCATAATTCTTGCAACGAGTGCATAAGTTCCCCAGAAGTAAGTATAATGCATAGGTGTCGTTCCGCCGTATCTTTGGGAAGAATAAGCCGTTGTTAGAAGCCCTATCCAGTTCTTTACCGCAATTGTTGAACCCGCAATACTGTGAGCTTTTAAGACAGGATAATCAATTATACATAATTTTGAAGAATCGTAAGTTGATGCAATAGAATCCCAGATACCGTATCTGGTTGATATATAACGTAAGCCAGAAGGCGATTTAAACTTTGGATATGATATTTTTGTAGAGCTTTCATAAACATATCCGTCAGTATAATTTCCGGTAGAATATTCATCCACCACAACACTCCAGAAGCTTCTCCAGTCAAGTACATGGACTTTATAACCTTTTGAATGAAATGTATTCACAACATCTATAATAGATTGATCGACATCTTCGGAGTTATTATCACCGTGATTAATTCCCGTTCCTATATTCTGAGTATTATCGCATACAAGAATTTCCCCGGTGAATCCATCGGGATGATTTAATATTCTCCATATCACACCTTTAATTCTGTCTGTACTGGTAGTATTCCTGCTCGTCCATTGAAAATTTCCTTTAAGTATAACTGCGTTATTCGAATCGATAATCCCGTCCGGGTGCAGTGCTGTTTTATAGAAGTATATATTCTTTTTTTGCATCATCAATAGCATTGTGTCAATTGCCGGGTCCGGCAGGTAAGCATTCGGAACCGTCGAATCGCCTGCAGCGAGCGAGCCGGAAGTCGGAGGAATATTATCCATTACGAAAACTCTTGATACCGGGTTCTGCACTTCCCAAATTGGCAAAGATTGAATCTCGGTGTTTGTGTTTTCCCGTGCGCCCTGGTCACCGGCTAAAGTCAGAGAAAACCATATAACTGCGGCAATTAGTAAACCCAATTTAGAAAAATTAATAAACCTACTGAAAATCAGGCTCCCACCGATGAAAGTAAGAATTGCAATCACCCAGCTTGAAGCAAGTGGATATACAGCCTGCTGGCAGGGATAACTCAGACGCTTCGGATTTGTTCCGGTTCTTAATATGAACCAAAGTAAAGCGAAGAATCCTATTATCCAGAATGACCAGCTGTAATATTTAAGATTGTTCTTTTTGTTTTTCATGGTTTTGGCTGTTAAAATTTATAAATGCCTGATTTATCCCTGTTCAAAATAAATGATACATATAAACTGAAAACGATTGAAATAATAATTTGCATATATACAGGTGTTGAGATTAGTTCTGATTGTATGAGCCCGTAGCTTATAAAGAAATATTTAAAAACGTAATAGAACAGTTTACCTGCCACAATTGAAACAAGCATTACCAGAAATACACTTTTAAACTTCTTTGAGAATTCATAGAAGAGAACAGAAAACAGCAGAAGTTCGAAAGATATCAGAATGGTTTTCAGAAAAACCGGATGTGCAGAGATTAAATGCGAGAACAACGGCAGGCTCAATGCCAGTAAGAAAGTATTTATCTTTGAAGAGTGTGCCATTGATAATATTAGCATTAACCTGATTGGCTCAATTAAATATACAGGCAGACTCAACAGATGAGACAAAGCCGGCGTGAAGTAAATAAACAGCAATGCCAGCAAATCAATAAAGGCAATTTTAATTGCCGGTCTGGATTTTGAAAAGATAAATGTGTTATTCATATAGTTAATAATTAGTTGAATTTTATTTTAATATAAATAATTTTTTAATTCCAATCAATCTATCTATTTTCAAATGATAGAAATATGCATTACGCCAAAATAAATGTAACCATGAGAGAGTGAAGAAATAGGTCATTGACTCATAATAAATGTAACCGTAATAAAATACAAATGACGGTTATTAAATATGGGTAATAGATCAATAAGTGAATATCTAACCCAAATTAGAAATGATACTTACATTCTATAAAAGAGGAGAATGTAAAAATCCTTGATGAATTTTGTGAGGTGTTTACCCCCTAACATTAAATTTACTTGCAAAAAAGCGGGTTTTACCCCGTTCTTAAAATAAAAGAATTGTTAACTGAAGATTATTTCAAAAGAACCATCTTCTTTACATCTACAAAGTCACCTGCAATCAATTTATAAAAATACACTCCACTCGGATAATCAGATGCATCCCAATCAACTTCATAACTCCCTGCATTTAACTTTTCATTTACGAGTATTGTAATTTCTTCTCCGAGTATGTTATAAACAATTAATTTCGAGTGTGATGATTTATGTATATCAAACCTTATAATTGTATTTGAATTAAACGGATTCGGATAATTCTGATAAAGCTCAAACTTATCAGGAATTGACATACCTTTCTTTTTCCTAATCTTTACCGGAGGAGGAATACTGACCATGTTATTGTGATTCACAAAGAGATTTATAGCAATCGAAGCCGGGCATTGTAATGTATTAGTTCCATAGGTTCTAACCAAATTGCCGTCATAGTCATATAAAAGCATAGCACCTGCCCCAGTTTTTCCATCAATTACATATACACCATCGAAATCTACCATTTCCGCATCTGTAAAGACTCTTGAAGTGTCTTCTACAAAGTAATTCCTCTCACCAAAAGGTTCCAACTCACCATTGGGAGCAAACCGATAAATCCTATGATTTCCAGTACTGACTACCCAAACCGACCACCACGAATCAATAGATATATCTTCGGGTTCAAGCAAGTGTCCCTGTCCAAAAACCTGCTTGAACTGTCCATTATTCAAATTGTTAGCAACATCAAAGCGAAATACCTGTTCGCTGTTTTTGTCGGTAACATAAATGTCATATTCTGTTCCATTACCATGGATACCCCATATCGGTTTATTCCTCCAAACAGCAACTCCTGTAGGTTGAAGCACAGAACCCTGTACAGAGTAATCACCGAGATACTGACCGTCAGCATTGAATTTAATCACTTTGTTAGTAACTGCCACAAAAATGTCACCAGTATTTTTATCTATATCTATACCTTCCGGTGATCTCAACTCATAACTCTTGATAGTATCTATCATCTGTCCATTGCGATTGAACACACGTATTTCTCCAAAACCTCCAAGATATGACTCAACTACATAGAGATTTCCAGCAGCATCGTATGCAGCTCCATTTGGAAAACTATTGACCGAATCCCAGACGGCTATAATATTGTGGTTTAGTTCGGAATCGTAATTATAAATAAATACTCTCGGGTCAAGATCTGGTATAGCTATAAGACCGCTGTCAGTCTTGCATGGTACCACTTCCTTAAACCACTCAATGTCGAATGGAGAAAATTCCAGTTTGACTAATACAAAAGGTGGATTACTTCCCGGTGGTCTTTTTATTTTATGATATATAGTATCACCTATTCTTATATCCCGTGGTCCTACAAAGGATGTGCCATGCTCTCCCAGCAATTCTATTTGAGCATCAATACCTCTTTTATGTGCATCTTCAAAAGAAAGTGTATCTTTTTTACCTTCATAAACTTCCGTTATTTCGTGCATTAATACATTATCAGGAGTAAAACCATAAGAATTCAGGATATTCCCAATTTGTCCAAGATCCCCTACATCTATTTTCTGTGTACCAGTCGTTGGACCCTTACGGTTAGAAGTTGAAGATTGCCAAGCTCCAAAGAAAACATTATTAACATTCTCAACAACATCTAAAGTTACAGATGTTGAACCCTGAATCATATTCCGCAATCTCGTTGCAGAAGCATTTCCTCCGCTTCCAATTGACATTACTCCGCTTGAATTAATTGTCACTGTGGCATCCAGAGAGCTCGTAAGCCAGTTTGCAATCTGATTTCTTTGAGCTTGTGTTCCGGTTACATTAATCACTCCGTGTAACTTTAACGGAAATAATATGACGATAGTAATCATTCCTATTAATATAAAATCCTTAAAGATGTAATTCGCCAGAAATGAAATATACCTTTTACTTTTTATTGATTTCATTTTTTATTTCTTAAAAAATTTGTCGAAGAATAAATTAATATTAAAGAATCGGAGATCTGAATGTCTTCTTTCGTAGTGCTACTGTCTTATATCTTTTCTTAATAATTTAAGAACTTTTTTACAGTACCTTCATCAATTCAGATTAAGAAATGTAGTTTGAAATGGTACTTGTGAGATTTTAAAGAAAATTTTTTTATTAAGCAATAATAAAATGATTCGTCTTATATATTTTTTAAAAATTTGAAAGGAACAATTCTACTCCATTCTGGATTCCGGCATATAAATCTATGAATAAAAAAATAGTACCTATAAATAAACACAACATTTCAATAAAGACAAGTTATTCATTTTTACTTCACCAACACCATTTTCTTCTCATCAACAAAACCATCGGTTGTCAACTTATAAAAATACACCCCGCTTGGATAACCGCTCCCATCCCAATCAACTTCATAACTCCCTGCACTTAGTTTTTTATTTACAATTGTTGAAATTTCTTTCCCAAGTGAATTATAAATAATCATCTTTACGAAAGATGACTTTGAAATATCAAATTTAATATTTGTAGTTGGATTAAACGGATTCGGATAATTCTGATAAAGTTCGTAATCAAGAGGAATGGATGTTGTTAAATTTTTTATGCCCGTAATAACACCCGATGGATTAAAGCTTAGTATAAAGACATCAGTCTTTCCAACATTGGTTCCCTGGAAATAAGCTCCGCCCCCGGGATTATATACAGGAAAATTTGTACTAATGGTTTCCCCTGTAACCAGGATATAATTACTTCCATCTGTAGTGATTGAATGTCCGATATCACGATCACTCCCTCCATAGTAAGTAGCCCATTGTCGTACACCAATTGAGTTGAATTTTAAAATAAAAGCGTCGTAGTTACCGGAATTTGAACCCTGGTAGTATGCTCCTCCTCCAGGATTCTGTAATGGAAAGTCTGTGCTCTGAGTTCTTCCCGTAACCAGAATATTATTATTTTCGTCTGAAGTGATTGTATGTCCGTCATCACGAACTCCCCCTCCATAGAAAGTAGACCATTGTCGCACGCAGTTTGAGTTAAACTTCAAGATAAAAGCATCAAAGTTTCCTCCTTTTATACCCTGGTAGTATGTTCCTCCTCCGGGATTCTGTAATGGAAAGTCTGTGCTGTAAGTATATCCGGTTATTAAAATATAATTATTCCAATATGTGGTGATTGATAATCCATAATCCCAAACACTTCCTCCATAGTATGTAGCCCACTGTCGTACGCAGTTTGGGTTAAACTTTAAAATAAAAGCATCCATTTCCCCAGCTTTTGTACCTTGATAGTAAGCACCACCCCCGGGATTCTGTACAGGGAAGATTGTACTGGGAGTTTCGCCTGTAACTAGAATATTATTGTTTCCGTCTGTGGTGATCGAATTTCCCAAATCCCCGTAATTACCTCCATAGTATGTAGCCAACTGACGTACGCAGTTAGAATTAAATTTTAAGATAAAAGCATCATAGTTTCCTGCTAATGTACCCTGAAAGTATGCTCCACCTCCAGGATCTTGTACAGGAAAGTTTGTACTTCCAGCTCTTCCTGTAACTAAAATATTATTATTCCCATCTGTAGTGATTGAATATCCCATATCATTACTATTTCCTCCATAATAAGTAGCCCACTGAAGTACGCCACTTGAATTAAACTTTGAAATAAAAGCATCAACACTACCGCCACCAAACGTACCCTGGAAGTAAGCCCCACCTCCCGGGTTCTGTAATGGAAGTCCGCCCATAGTTGTTCCTGTAATCAATATATTATTATTTCCGTCTGTTGTGATTGAATTTCCTCTTGTATTAAGGCCACCTCCTCCAAAATAAGTAGCCCATTGTCGTATACCGTTTGAGTTAAACTTTATAATAAAAACGGTATAAATCCCTGAACCTGAGCTCTGGAAATAAGCTCCACCACCAGGATTTTGCAATGGAAAGTTATAGCTTCCAGTTTCACCTGTAATAAAAATATTATTATTCCCGTCTGTGGTGATTGATCTTCCATAATCATTACCATACATACCGCTTCCACTTCCACCATAATAGGTTGCTCCGATGTAAGGATCTATTATGATATTCTCGCTTTTATTATATTCTGCAACATTAAATTGTACTATATTATTATTTACTTTGTACTTGCTTTCTATTTCCACCCCTGTACTTCTAAGATATGTATATGGCTTCCCTTCCCTTATCTCTCCCATCGGAGTCGTTACTATCACACTGCCATATTTATTTAAATATAAAGATCCAGCCCCTCTGTACTTCATTTTTATGTGATTCGGATTTGCACCAGCTTTTACTACGAAGTCATATTTCATCTTACCCTCTTTTTCATAATATACAAGGTCTATACCATCGTAAATATTTTCAATAGTTATCTTCTTATAAGCTTTCGATGAAATACCATCTGGATATTCCGGTGTGTAGTAATTGAACTGCTGCTCAACAGCAAGCTCTTTCTTTACTTTTATATTCTTATTCACACCGATAAATTCCATATCTAAACGGTAAAGGCTTGTCTTAACGTCTTTAACATTATCCCTGTCTTTGATATCCCCTTCGGTCTTTCTAAACACATAAGTTATACCAGAGCTTGTAATATACATATCAACACCCTGCGAACGTGTAAGAAATAATATGTCCGGTCTTTTATTGCCTTTACTATCTCTAATCTGTCCGAGATTTTCAATGAATACAATATCTTTTTCAGAATTTTGCACTATACTCTGTGGACTTTGCTGTGAGTTTATTGATGAAACAAACGGAGCCCTTAATGTATTCTCAGAACTCAGCTGAGTATATGCTGTACCAATCAGAAAAATGACAAACAGAGTAACAACATACGTTACCCAAAAAAACGCTTTTGTCTTTTTCATTGTTTTTAATTGAAATTTAAGAAAAGAGGAAATTGAATTAATAAATGAACGCAATAGTAATACTTATTTAGTATTATCACTAAATACACGTAGACTTTTAAATGCTCTTACATTCGTAATCACCGAGCCTATTAAAAGTACCTTCAGTAATTCAGATTAAGAAATAGTTTTCAGTATGGTACTTGTGAGATTTTAAATAAAAAGATTTTATTAAGCAATAATAAAATGATTCGTCTTATATATTTTTTTAAAATTTGAAAGAAACAAATCCACTCTAATACGGATTTAGGCATATAAATTTTTGACAAAAAAAGTGGTATCTATAATTAAATACCACTTTTCATTAAAGATAAAGTAATTTATTTTTTTATTTCACCAACACCCACGCCAAAAGCCATGCCTTCGGCAATCAGACTGATTACTAATAAAGTAATAAATTACTTTATTAGTAACATCCTCTTTACATCAATCCGCCAAAAAGAGTGGCGGATTTCCGATAAAATAGTTGTCACTATTTTATCATCAACATCTTTTTTACATCAATGAATTCATCAGTCTCTAATCTATAAAAATATACTCCACTTGAATAGTTGGTGCCATCCCAATCTACTTTATAACTACCAGCATTTAGCTGCTCATTCACAAGAACATCAATCTCTTCCCCAATAATGTTATAAACAGTTATTTTTACATTTGAAGATTTTGAAACATCGAATTTAATGTTAGTTGTTGGATTAAACGGATTGGGATAATTTTGATATAAATTAAATTCTTCAGGCAATGTGTTGCCATGTTGGGTTAATCCTGATGAAATATCATATTTAAGAATCGTATTATGATTCCCGGTCACCCAAAGAGTATTTGTTCCTTGCAATCCAATGTTAGTTAAATCAGAACGGGGCCAAGTTGTTGTATACTCATTCGTCCAGCTGTTACCTCCATTAGTAGTCTTATAAATATATCCTAAACCATTTCCTCCACCCGTTGCGAGATTATATGCCACGAGCCATCCAGTATTCTGGTTGATCATATAGATTTTTTCAGCAAAATTTGCTACAATCGAACCTATTAATGACCAGGTAGCTCCTCCGTTTGTAGTTCTCTGCATGCTGCCGCCAAACATTATTGCCCATCCATAGTTGTTATCTAAGAAGAAAATGTCTAAAATATGTGTCGATGAAGCTGGTACTTGAGGTGTCCAGGTTTGTCCTGTATTGGTTGTATGGGAGATAAATCCATTTACACCTCCGTAACCGCCACCAAGCCAGCCTTCATTTTGATTTATGAATTGAACATCAGATACATAATTCGAACTTGCGGGATTTTGTGAAGTCCAGGAAGCACCACCGTTAGTAGTAAATTTTAAATTCCCGTTACTCCCAAAAGCCCAACCTGTATTTTCATTTATAAAATGAATTCCTCCAGTCCAGCCACTTGCTGGTATATAATTTTGTGTCCAGTTATTACCTCCATCCGACGTACGCCAAACGTTAGCAGTATTTCCTTCCCAGAGAACCCACCCATAGTTTGCATTAACAAAGAGAATCTGAGCACCCCCTGGTGAATTCAGATCTGGAAACCAGTTCAAACCACCATTTGTAGTCTTCAAAGAGTAACCAATTGAACCTGAAATAGTATTGCCAGTTATAAAACCAATATTGTCTGTAAGCCAGGCTACGGATTTTAAACGGTATGAACGGTATTGAAAATTCCAGTTAACACCACTGTTAGTACTCTTTAGAATTTGTGAATAATCAGCACCTATCCAGATATTATTTCCTATGTATTTAATTGCTCTTGTATAATTAGATATTGGTGTATTGTGATCAATCCAGTTGCTGCCTCCATTTGAAGTGGTAAACACGTGAGTTCCTGTAGAGCCAAGTACTTTGTATGCAACAACCACAGCATTTTGGTCGTCCTTAACGTCGACGTAATGATAATGCTGGTTTGTATTTGTCTGGACTGTCCAGGTCTCGCCGCCATTAGAGCTGTAATATATTGGACCGCTGTTGTATATGCTGGAACTTGCAGCCCACCCGATATTAGCATTTGCAAATTTTATCGATGTAACACTCGTAGTTGCGGAAGGAACAGTTTTACGAGTCCACGTTAATCCACCATTGGTAGTTTTATGAATCGCACCTGCAATCGTATTGTCATTTCCACAGACCCAGCCAGTTTGATCGTTTAAGAAGAAAAGTCCTTCTGTTGAATAATTTCCTGAACCAAAACTTAGATCTTGCCAGTTTGTACCTCCATTTGTAGTTTTTAAGACGTGATATGTTGTGCCATCCTGTCTTCCCCCCACAATCCACCCTGTGTTTGCATTAATAAAATATACCTTATATAATATTCTACCAGTACCGCTACTTTGTGTAAACCAATTCAGTCCGCCGTTTGTAGATTTATAAATTGAACCTGATGAACCGACAATCCAACCGGTACTTGCATCAATAAAAAACACCCCTTGAATAAGAGTTGTATTTGGAAAATTCTGGTAATTCCAGTTTAATCCACCATCGGATGTTCTGTACAATCCGTTCAAATAATTTGATTGTGCTGAAGTTGAACCTACTGCCCAGCCATTCATGCCATTCGATAAGAATGATATGTCACTTATCGATACACTCGGGTCAGATTGTACACTCTGCCATGGTTGGGAAAAAAGTAATGGTGTTATAAGAAAAAGAATCGAAATAAGACAGTAAAGTTTTTTCATTTATCTCTCCAGTTTAATTTGTCTTGAATTAATAATAATGAAACATATTACTATTAGAAATATCAAAAAATTTGTATAACGTATGATAACAAAACGGTGGCACGGTTGTGAACCGTGCCACCGATAAAGAAAGCTACAGGACAAAGCAGCTGGAGCAACTCTACAACGAGGATAGCTCCGTATAGTAAAAGAAGACCTCCCCTCACGCTGGTTCAGATTTGCAATCTGAACCTTTTGTTATAAAAAATTGGTTCAAGTCGCAAACTTGAACCAACAATGGGGATTCCCCCCTTTTTCTCAAAGGGGGGTTCTAAAGTCAACCTCGCATTTCGTCTCCTTTCAGTATAAAGTTTAAGAGTGGGGTTGCCTTTTATATATTTAAATCATGAATTTAATATTAAAATTAATTAGGTTATTTTTAATTTAGAGTTTGGAAGAATAATTAAACCTTAAAGTACTAAAAGAAATGGGATTTGATTGTATAAACTATTTGCCAAAAGGTATAAATCCAAAAGAATTAGAGGAATTTCTAATTCTCTTAGGTTTTACAAAAATTTCTAAATCTTATTATTTTTATTATGACCAAAAAAATTACACAACATTGTCTGGGATTGATTTAACAATTGATAAAGATAAAAATAATATTTTGTGTATTCATCAACATTCTTTAGCATTTTGTAGTAATGCTGATTTAGAAAAGATAAATAAAACAGCTAAATACTTAAGCAAGTTTTTTGGTGGAAAATTTCATTCAGATTTAGGTACTAGAAGATATATCCCTAAAGAGGAAAGTGGAATTGATTTGAAAGGTGCTGAGGGTGGATGTTATATCGCTTATTCCAATTTTCAACAGAATATGAAAAGACTCGAGTTATATACAGGTTCAGCTGAATTTAAGATTTCTACAATTAAGTTAGGAATACCTCAACTCGATAGTATGAATCCTGAAATTGTTTCTAGTCATTTAGTAATTCCTTTCTTGGTATCTATTATTGAAGACTATTTTAAATCATGTTATATTGCTCTATTAAAAGGGCTACCAAATGAAAAGAAAGAAAGCCTATATAAAAGTCATAAAATTTATCCTGATGACTTAATAAAAGTTGGAAACATTGAGATGAGTTTAGAGGAAGCAATTACTAAAGGTATGACTTTTCAAAACATTGATAAAATTATTAATCATTTTAAGGAGTTAGATGATAAATTAAAATTAGATTCTTTTTTGAAAAGACCTTATAGAAACAGAAACCAAGATCATTATTTATTCTTGTCAAAAATTTTTAATCAAAGGCATGAAATAATTCATCATCATAGAATAATTCCTTCATATACTAAAATCGAAGTCTTATTAGATATTCGACATTCAAAAACAATTTTTAAAAGGATTCACAATTATTTAATAACAAAATATAAATGGAATAAATATAACACATTATATCCATAGGTCAGGTTATATCAAATGTTTTCACCTGTAACGTGTCAGGTCAAGATGACCTGACACAACACTAACACATAAAATCATCTTCGTTTAATAATTGTACAAACTCTTTGAAGTCTTTGTTGAGCACCATATTTCCAGGTATTGTATTCTTCTCTAATTGCTTCTAAAGTTTCTAAACGAAATTCGTATGATTGTTTTTGCCAGTATTGAAAATCATTTTTATCTTCTGTGATTTTAACTTTTTTCAGTGCTGTCCTGTCTACTTTTCCTGAGTTTTTCATGTCAATTTAAAATAAGCAATAATGTTTAATACTTAAATGAACATTAAAAATCCCACCCAAAGAAGAATTGATGGAAAAGATTTCCCTGTAGCTTTGTGAAGTTTTTCTCTATTCTCTTACCAATGTCGTATCTCAGCACAATAAAACCAAATGCATTTAATCTTATACCTGCTCCCAAGCTTCCCTTTGTCTCCTCGTAATCACCCCATTCGTCCCAGGCATTTCCCGCATCGAAGAACAAGGCTCCCCTTATACCGGGGAAATACATATTAATACCCAGCGGAAATCTCACTGTAATCAAATCAACAAGTGGAAACCTTAACTCGGCGTTTCCCTGCCACATCTTTGTCCCCCTGATAGAGTTTCTTGACCATCCTCTCAATGACCACGTTCCTCCCATAAAATATCTTCTTGGATTCTTACCTTCATTCATGAAGAACTGACCTCTAAGTGCAAGGCAGACAGGTCTTGATATCCTTATGTATCTCCTGTAATCTAAAAGCAGGCTGTAATAGTCCTCGTTGGAGTTTTCAATATCCGTCGTATAACCGAGTGTAACGTTGTACCTTTCACCATCCATCGGTCCTGTTATTCCCCACAGTGAATTATCATGTACATAACTTATAGTATTAGATAACAGCAATGACCTTTGATAATCTAAAATATCGACATCTTTTGTAGATTGCGAGAAACTAACGGATGCTTCAATCCTCCTGAAAAAAGAAAGCGGGTAGAAAAGACTTAGATACCCACCGTATATCCTTTCATGATAAGATAAATCGGCTTCCCGAAGGTCATACCTTTTACCGGATAAATGATAAACACCATATGCATAATTCAGTCTATGCTCCAAAGACAATTTAGAAATAGCTATATTGAAACTCTTCCAGAATTCTGTTTGTGTGTCTGAAGTATTATACACAAGAAAATAATATTTCTCATTTCCAAGCAGGTCGCTGAAAGAGATTATCCCGCCAGCATTCGTACCGAACACAGGGTCGGTAGTAAAAGATGTCGTCGCAAGGTCGAGTGAAAATCTTTTCTTATACTTCTTATATACTAAAGGATTTTTCGTGGTCTCACCGTCGATCTTTGATATAGTCCATATTTCTCCCTTTTGTTTGAAATTAATATCCTCAACTACCTCAGTCATTTCAAATAATTCATCAACTTCCTCTATCATACGGACAGTTATAGAAGCATGTTCAAAAGAAGAAAACACTATTTTATTTTCACCGCACCACTTAGGGTCATAAGCTGCTGTCGTGAAATTAGTAAGCCTTTTCATTTGAAGAGTTTCAGGTTTTGAAATGCTCGTATCTATAATACTGCCTGATATTTGCTCCGAAGAAAGAAAGTAATTTGAGAGGTCTATCATCCAGATATTCTGAGGACCCGATGCATCAGACGTGAAGATGATTTTTTTTCCATCATCAGAAAAAGCCGGTGAATAATCGACGTGGTTACCAACTGTTAAATAATCTATAGCATTTGTTTCCAGATCATATATAAAGAGATTGTATCTATTATTCCCATAAGATGTCCTGTTAGAAGAAAATGCAATGTACCTCCCGTCGGGAGAAATATCCGGGTCCCTGTCATCATAGAAATCGTTCGTTAACCTTTTGAGTTTTTTAGATTCCAAATCCAGTATATATAAATCGCTTTTACCCGTAAATTCCGTAGCAGGAAAAATAATGCTTTTAGAATCAATTCCCCAGCAGGGCGAACCAATACGTACAATATCATCAAAAGAATAATTCGCAATAAACTCTCCGGAGCTAATATCATAAATGTGAAGTGCATCAGATTCACCTTTTTGAGTTACAAATGCCAGCAGCCCCGTCAAAGAAACATCTATACCTGTTCGGAAGAAATGAAAATTCTCGAATTCATCTTTAGTCTCACCTTCTACAATTAGCTCTAAATCCCGCTCTCCATAAAGATTTACTTTGTAAATGCTCGTGTATCCGGTAATGTTACCAATAAAATAAACATCTTCAGAGTTATTTATCTTAACATAAGTAGGTTTATGAGCAAAACCTTCGGAGAAAACATTCTTGCTAACCTGAGAAGGGTCATCGCTTTCTTTTAGCTGTGGAAAATATTCTTTCTTCAAGTAATAGAGAAACTCTTTGTCAAACTCTTCATAATCTTTTCCGATAGTAGATTCCATAACATTCGAGAAGTTATCATCCATCCAGAAATTATCCATAAGCTCTAATATTTTTTCTTCCCCATAAGTAAGGGTAATATACTCCATCACTTTCTGACCTAACTTATACATTAAATATGTTCCGTATAACCACTCCCAATTATTCAGCCCGACTATGTAATTATTTAGAACGGCATCTTTCAAAACCATTTCAGCTTGCGTATCCCATTCCGTTGACCAGTACTCTGCAAGTCCTTCAGTAAACCACAGCGGCGGGAGTCTTTCGGTTATTATACCGTGAACTTTTAGTGTAGATATTATCTTGCTCACCATAAAAACATGAACCAGCTCGTGCTTGATAACGTGTTTTAAGTTTCCAAGAGAGCCTTCGTAGGGTATAACAACCCGTCCCTTGATAAACTCAAAAAACCCCCCAACACCTTCGGGTATTAATCCCGGTGTTACATTCGTTTGTTTAAAATGCAGCGGGGACGCATAGACTATTAAAGGAACGGTATCGATAAGTGAATGGTTGAATTTTTGTTGAAGCTCTTTGTAGCTTTCTTCTGCAAAAAAAGCCCCCTGCTCAGCTAAGTCTTTTGCTTCTTTATAATAATAAATCTGGAAATGCTTTGTCGTAAGAACATGCCAATCAAAATCAGAATAATGGACTTTATTCCTTCCAAAATTTACAAATTGAGAATGCAAATCCCTATGGAAGAGAAACAAGCAAAATAAAATTAGAATTATCTTTAAATTTTTGCTTTTCATAATACAATGTAATTGAATATTGTGCAGAAATTGCAATAAATCAATTCAATTTATAAATTGATTCTATGAATAAATAATTAGCAATTGTAATAACGTTTTTATTTTAAAAGCGTTTATATAATTTTATAACAATGAAATTTACGATTGAAATTCCTTAATTTTAGAAGTATTTAATAATAGTAGTATAAAAAAAATAATGAGTGAGTTTAAAGAAAAATTCTTGAGAGAAGCGATCCGCCTTTCGATAGACAACATAAACGATGGACACGGTGGTCCTTTCGGAGCTGTAATTGTTAAAAACGGTGAGATTATTTCGAAAGCAGTAAACAAAGTAATATCGAAAAAAGACCCAACAGCACACGCTGAAATCGAAGCTATTCGAATTGCTTCTAAAAAACTCAACAACTTTCACCTGACAGGATGCGAGATATATACAACCTGTGAACCCTGTCCAATGTGTCTTGGGGCTATTTACTGGGCACAGATAGAAAAGATATATTATGCAAATACTAGAGCAGATGCGAAGAAAATACAATTCGATGATGAATATATTTATGAGGAATTCTCAAAACATTACCACGAAAGAAAAATCCCTATAAGCCAACACTTAAGGAATGAAGCTATTAAAGCATTCGAAGCATGGGAAAAGAAAACAGACAAAATCAATTACTGATTGTATCCTATCAATAAGACAGATATACTTTCGTTCCAAGAGCAATATTACTAATAACCGGTGAGGTCATTAACGATAGAGGTCCAGCCTTATCATCTTTATTGTTGAAGAAGTTCGAATATTTAAGTTCAATATCGCCTGCTAATGTTCCGAAAAGGTTGTATGAATATCCGATAGCTGCATTAAATCCATGTAACAATCTGTTTGCAGAATATTCAGCTATTGGAAATTCAAAAGTGTCAGTATAAAAATAATAACCGGTATTAATTACCGCATAAAACTCCCTGACCTTTTCGAGATTCTCTTGAGTATACTGAATTCCATAACCTCCCTTTAAATAAAAAGGAGAGTTTTCCCTACCTACCGGGTAAACCTTTATGGATGCAATAATTGGCAATGCAAACAATGTGGAATTATCAAACCTGTCAATATAGTTGTAGTCGCCTTCAGACCCAAATGAGTATGCAGGATTAATGTTTCCATTTGAATGCCATATAAACGATGTTTCAAGTTCAAAGGCAATGCTCTTTGTAACATTGACACCCGCAACTAAATCCACTTGAAGAGGGTACAAACTCGCAGTGGTGTTATTATCATAATAACTTGACGGTTTGTTATAATAGTATCCATCATCATACTCATTTGAACCAGTTGAGTATCGAATAGCAAATGTCTTACCAAAATCACCGCCAATAAAAGATGACAATGCCGAACCAAAGCCAAAATAGAATTTGTTATCTTCTTCTACTAACTGTGAAAAGGTGTTCTGGATTGTAAAGAATGATATTAAAAAAATAAATGGAAGGATTTTTAAATATTTTTTCATGATGTACTCCTATTTTTTAAATATACTATTCCCGGTGTTTTTTTGTTCCCTGACATGTTTTACAGGGTGAGGATTATGAAGATTTCTTAGCAGAAGAAAAAACTTAAATTAACATATTAATAATATTTCTAAAATGTATAAGAAGAGTAAGCAAATAAGAATATAGTCAATTACTCAACGCTGCCTATAAAGAAAGATACACCCAGGAAGAGTTTGTAATATCCTATTAGCCTCGATTCTTTTAATAAAGGAGACAAGGAAGCATCTCCTTTGTCCAGGAGGTAGATTTTACCAGTAGGGTCAGCTTCAGAGTCATTTTTACCAATCATATTTGCAAAATGGTATCTTATTCCTGCATTGAATCCAAAGGGTTCTATGAACCTATAGTTAAATGTGACATATAGTCCTAATCCAACTCTTGGTTGGGCATTCATGTTATGATCAACCTCCAAGCCAACTGAATCATCATAAGCATAGGTTTCAAGTTCTTTCCCCCAGATAATATTCATATTAAAATCAAATCCAAAATTAAGTGAGGATCTATTCCTTCTGTCCAAATATTGAGCATATTCCATTCCTAAAGCGCAATATGGCATATTCAATCTAAGTCTACTTGTGCCGGGAGTATCACTCGGTACATACTCTCCTGTTCCATTAAAATTCGTTTTAGGCCAACCAGGTGCAATCCATTTAGTTGGTACATAAGCTTTATTACTTTCAACAGCAAATTGAGTATATGCAATAGTTAAATAAGTTCTGAATTGTGAATCCTTAAAATTTATCACACTCATTTTAAAGTTGGCTTCTGCTCCGAATCCCTCATTCATTCCATAGCTTGTAAAGTCCCAAAAATCTTTAACGCTATTTCCTCTCAGGTCCATCGCGGATATATCAAAAGATGATTTAGCATCAATTGTAAAAAAGGGTTTATCAAAATACCCTTCCATCTTTTGCTTATGGTTATTAGCAGAGTGTTGTGCAAATATAGCATTACCAAAAAATGTGAAAACTAAAATTGCAAAATATATAAATGTTTTTCCCATAATTTTTAATTTCTTAATAATTTTAACAACTAATAAAATATAAAGAGAGGAAATATTAAAAGCAAGAATAAAATAAGTGATGTGGCTATAAAAATCTAAGAATAATAGTGGGTAAGCTATGGTTTGTGGTTGGATTACGTAACTCAATAACTCTATATAATAAAAAGGAGCATCTTTTTCATTAAATTAAAGACACTCCTTTTTTGCAAGATAATCTTAAATGAAAATATATTATCTTTTCCCTATATAAAAAGAAACTCCACCAAAAAATTTGAAGAATCCAATATTCCTACTATCAGTCAATAGAGGACTCAAAGAAGTTTTTGCTGCATCCAGTAAATAAAAATTATTATTTTTCGCAGTATATACTTCAGAATCTTTTCCAATTAAGTTTACAAATTGGAACCTCGTTCCGACATTAAAACCAAAAGCTTTCGTGATTCTGTAATTATAAATTACATTCGCTCCAATTCCAAACCTCGTATTCGACTGCAAGCCATAACTATTACTACTGCCATCCGAATAGTATTCATAATACTTACCCGTTATTATACTCATGTTAAAATCCAATCCGAAATTAAACGAAGATAGATTTTTCCTGTCTGTATAAACAGCGTATTCAGCACCCAAAGCTATATAGGGAATGTTCATTCTGAAAGAACCAGAACCCGGGGCAGAACTCACATTTGTGTACTGACCCGTTCCACTCAAACCAACACCGGGCCACCCAGCAGGAAGATTTTTTGTTGTTACATAAACATTATTAGCATCTCTTGTGAAATGAGAATATCCCAATGCAAGATATGGTCTAAGCTGTGTCATCCGTTTTGATAAAACAGTGATCTTGCCTTTAA
>JADHVP010000038.1 GCA_016783945.1 Ignavibacteria bacterium | reverse complement strand
TGAGGATTCAATGCCGTAACCAGCATAAGAGAATTCTCAAGATGTCTTTCTATCACAGGATGATTCGCTTCGATACCTACGACACAATTCTTATTGATTGATTCGCTTGCATCTCCAAGCAATCTTGCCGAGTTAAGAAGATTAAATATCATGACAGGTTTAAAGACATTCAGCTCGAAATGTCCGTTCATTCCACCGATTGTTAATGCAACATCGTTTCCAACAACCTGGGCGCACACCATTGTCAATGCTTCGATTTGTGTTGGATTAACTTTTCCCGGCATTATCGATGAGCCCGGTTCGTTAGCAGGTAAAATGATCTCACCAATTCCGCTTCTCGGTCCGGATGCCAGCATCCTCAAATCGTTTGCAATCTTCATCAGACTCACAGCCAGTGTTTTCAATGCTCCCGAAGTTTCAACCACTGCGTCATGTGCAGCAAGACCTTCAAACTTATTTGGAGCAGTTATAAAAGGATAACCGGTCAACTCCGAAATAATCTTAGCAACTATCTTGTCGTAGTTCTTTGGAACATTTAAGCCCGTTCCAACTGCGGAACCACCGAGAGCGAGCTCGGATAAATGGTCTAAAGTGTTCTTTATGGCATTCAATCCATGATCTAACTGAGATACATATCCGGAAAACTCTTGCCCTAAAGTTAATGGTGTAGCATCCATCCAGTGAGTTCTTCCTATTTTTACAACCTTCATGAATTCTTTAGATTTATCCGCTAAAACATCTCTCAGCTTACCAACTTTCGGTATCGTGTTTTCAACAATCATTTTATAACCCGCAATATGCATCGCAGTAGGAAAAGTATCGTTGGATGATTGTGATTTATTCACATCATCATTCGGGTGCAGGAATTTCTTTTCATCGTCGAGCTTTCCACCTTTTATTACATGACCTCTATTTGCAATAACTTCATTCATGTTCATGTTAGATTGAGTTCCCGAACCTGTCTGCCAAACAACAAGCGGAAATTGATCGTCAAGTTTTCCCGCTAATATCTCATCACATACTTCAGATATTAATTTCATTTTATCTTCGGGTAAAACACCGCATTCAAAATTTGCCATGGCAGCAGCTTTTTTAAGATATGCAAATGCATAGATAATTTCTTTTGGCATCAGGTCTTCACCAATCAAGAAATTTTGTTTAGAGCGTTGTGTTTGCGCTCCCCAGTATTTATCAGATGGGACTTGAACATCGCCCATCGTGTCATGTTCAGTACGGTATGACATAATATTTTATTTTATTTAATTTATAGTAATGGATTTTATGGAACAAGAATTATTGATTTTTATACTAAGTTTGTTACTCTGTTAATTTTAAAAAAAGAATACAATAAAATCTGAAGTATACATTTATTTATTTCCGAACGTAGAGATAATTGTTGAGTTTATTCCTCCTCGAACAGAGAATTCTCCTTTAACTTCTAACCACTTCGGTTTTAAAACAGACGCGAGGTCTTCACAAATTCTGTTCACGACATTTTCATAAAATATACCTTCATTCCTGAAAGACTGGAGATAGTACTTTAGCGATTTAAGTTCTACACATTTCCTTTTTGCAATATAAGATATTGTGATAACACCAAAATCAGGCTGACCTGTTTTTGGACACACCGATGTGAACTCCCGTGATTCGTGTATAATTAAATAATCCCTTTGAGGATATGAGTTATCGAATGTTTCAAGAAGTTTTACTTTATCTGGATTATTTCTATCAGGCTTAAGTGTAATTTTATTTTTCTTCACATACTAATTTATTCAAACCCAATAGTAAATTAAAGTTAAAATGGAATGGATGTTCTAGTAAATTCAAAACTATAGTAAAGAGGATGTGAATATCGATTTGGAATTATTCGATATTTTTTTACATGACAAAACCAATTATAATTGTTGATGTGAGAAGGCAAAACAAAAATATAAAATATAATTCGAAGCTAGATAAACGGAATTTCTTGAGTTTTTTTGATTTCATAGAGGTATTTTTTATTTACTTTCTATCTTTCAAAATATAAGTAGTATAACTTTGTATTTTAAATATTATAAGTATTATAACTACATATCAATATAACAGTTTTATTAACTTATGTCAATAATAAAACTAATCATAAACAAGATTTTACTGAATAAAATGTAAGAAATTCTCTCTCAACTCATGAAAGAATAGGATGATATAGATTATGAAGTAATCTTACTTATTATTCTTCACTTTGGCTCTTTAAACTCTTTAGGATTTATCCCAAGTTTTGCTATTTTCTGCCTTAATGTTACCGGATGGAAACTTATATCACGAGCTGTTGCAGTAACATTTCCTTTGTTAAGCTTCAAATACTTTTTGATGAAGTTGATTTCAAACTCTTTTATAGTTGCACCCTTGTTTTTATTGAAATCATTAGTCGTAACAAGTTCTCTGTATTGTTCAGTTGATACGATATTATCCGGGAGCTGGTCGTTCGTTATTTTGCTTCCTTCACATAAAATTGTTGCTCGCTCTGCAATATTTTTTAATTCAGAAATGTTCCCAGGCCACCTGTAATTAATTAAAAGTTTCTTTACATCTGGTGATATCTCTTTAATGTTTTTATTATTCTTATAAGCAAAGTCCGATACAAATCTCTTAAAATAAAATATAATATCTTCAGGTCTTTCTTTTAAACTTGGAAGATGAAATTCAAAAATGTTTAATTTATAGTAAAGGTCTTCGTTAAAGTTTCCGGTTTTAATTAACTTTTGTATATCATAACTTGTTGAAGCCATTATCCTTGCATTAGTCATCTGTGTTTTAGTATCACCCTGTTTAACAAATTGATTTTCCTGTATAACTTTCAATAACTTGATCTGCAACAGTGGATCAACATTTGTAATCTCGTCCAGGAATATTGTCCCGTTTACTGCAATCTCGAAATAACCTTTATGATCATTTTCCGCACCCTGGAATGCTCCTTTTACATGACCGAATAGTTCAGATTCAAGCAGGTGCTTTGGGATGACCGCACAATTGACTGTAACAAATTGCTGCTTGTGTCGAGGACTGCAATCGTGTATATATTTTGCTAATGATTCTTTTCCTGTACCATTTTCTCCTATTATTAATACCGATGAATCAGAATTTGAAACTAATTTTGCTTCACCAAGAACTTCTATTATTTTATCACTTTCTGTAAGAAACTCTGTAGTCTTTTCAATTTTCTCCAACTCCTGCCTTAATAAAATATTTTCCTTAATCAGGGATATTCTTTCCATTCCTCTTTCAACCGCTAATAACAACTCTTTTTTATTAACAGGTTTCGTCAAATAGTCAAACGCTCCCAATCTGATTGCTTCAACTGCAGACCGAATTGTTCCGTAAGCCGTAATTAATACTACAATAATGTCCGGATCTAATTTCAGCACCTTCTTGGTTAACTCTATCCCATTCATCTTTGGCATATTTAGATCGGTTAAAATAACATCAAACCTAACATCTTTTAATTTTTTCAATGCTTCACTACCACTTGATACAGATGTAACTTCAAAACCTGCACCCGACAATACTTTATTCAGAATCACCTGTGAAGTTTTCTCGTCGTCAACGACTAAAATATTTTTCATTTTAAAATTATTTAGATTTAACCAATGTTTATAGCGGTTTAGCTTCTATTTAGCAAAATTTATTAGTATAATTACTTCGCAATAAATTAAGAATATTAACTCTACTTGTCAAGACTAAAATATGAAAATCAATGGTTATTAGGCGGATTCGCTCTTTATCTTTCATTCTAGTAATTGAATAGCATCTCTGCTACTTTGGTTTTCTTTGTTTTATTTTTTAAAAAAATAACAACTATACTTTATTAATATATTTAATATAATATTATTACTAATTAAATTGAGGTATTAGATTTCTAATTACCAGCGGGAGTAATTCAGTGGTAGAATGTCAGCTTCCCAAGCTGGACGTCGCGGGTTCGAATCCCGTCTTCCGCTCTTTCAAAATGTTTGAAGTATAGTGTCTTTCCTATTGCTATCTGAGTTAAACAAATTTATTTTTCCTTAATACTTAACAACTTAATTTAAAATTTTAATTTGAAAATCTAATTTGAATAAAACCCATGACAAAATTAGGATGAGAAAAATTTATTTCACCACAGGACCAACTGAATTAAATCCTGAGATAAAATCCTTTATTGCTGAAGCTATTGAAAATGACATCTGTTCAATAAATCACCGAAGTGTTGAGTTCGTGGATATTTGCAAAGATACAGTTAAATCATTAAAAGCATTGCTAAACATCCCCGATAATTACCATGTTTTCTTCTTGGCATCAGCGACTGAGTGCATGGATAAAATTATAACAAACTGTGTAGAAACAAGTAGTCTTCATTTTGTCAACGGAGCATTTGCAGAACGATTCTATAAGATAGCGTTAGAACTAAACAAGAAAGCACAGAATATTGAAATTCCTTATGGTGAATCTTTTAAATTTAAAAAACTTAAATTAAAAGAAGCTCCCGAACTTATTTGTATTACACATAACGAAACCAGTACAGGGGTAACTATTGATTCTAATGAGATTTACAAATTAAAAAAAGGTTTTCCTGAAACACTTATAGCAGTTGACATAGTTACGTCAGTTCCCTATTATAATTTGAATTTCTCAAAATTTGACTGCGCTTTTTTTTCTGTTCAGAAAGGATTCGGTTTACCGCCAGGACTTGCAATATTGATAGTTAATGATAAATGTATCGAAAAAGTACAATATTTAAAAAACAACAAAATAAACATTGGCAGCTATCATAATTTCATTTCTCTTTATGAGAACTCACTAAAAAATCAGACAACTGAAACTCCAAACACTTTAGGTATTTTTCTTTTAGGAAAAGTTTGCGAATATTTAATTAACTATAACATTGAGTTAGTAAGACAGGAAACAGAAGTAAAATCTGAGATGATATATAATTTTTTTGAAATGAGTGATCTCGGAACTCCTTTTATCAGGAATGTAAAGGACCGTTCAAAGACAGTTATTGTTATTGATTTAAATGAAAAACAAAACGAAATAATTAAGTTGTTAGAAGAGAATGGAATTATTGTAAGTACAGGCTATAGAAATTACAAGAATACACAAATAAGGATAGCTAATTTTCCCCAGCATAAAACTGAAGATGTGAAAAGGATGCTGGAAATCCTATCGACGGTAAAATGACTTTTACAACTCTTTAAATAAATTTCGTATTGCATCCAAAGACATATCCACCTCTTCCATACTAACATCTTTATGAAAGACAGCTCTTAGATTATCATAACTCCCAGAAGAAATCAAAACACCTTTTACTTTCAATCGTTCAATTAAATCTTTCTTTTTAATTTTATCGGTGCTGAATATAACTATATTAGTATGAACTGTTTCTAAATCTACTTTTACTCCGTTTATTTTTGATATCTCTTTTGCGAAATAATCAGCTTTATCATTATCTTCTTTTAGCCGTTCAATATTGTTATCAAGAGCATATAACGCAGCACCAGCTAAAACTCCTGCCTGCCTCATACCTCCTCCAAGTATCTTTCTCCACTTGTGTGCAGTATCAATGAATTCCTCGCCTCCGCATAATATAGAACCGATTGGACAACCAAGTCCTTTGGAAAAGCAAAATGAAATCGAATCAAAATAAGAAGCATACTCCATCACAGTTATTCCAGTCTCCACGTAAGCGTTAAATATTCTGGCTCCATCGAGATGTAAATTCAATTTCATTTCTCTGGCAAACTCTGAAATTTCTTTTATCTTCCCAATAGGTTGAATTACACCTCCTGCCCGGTTGTGAGTATTTTCTAAGCAGATCAATCTTGTTTTTGGAAAATAATACTCACTTGTTCTAACATACTTTTTAATCATATCGACATCTAATACACCATTATCACCGGGTACTGTAACAATCTGAACGTTCGAGATAACAGAAGGTGCCGCAGTTTCATAATTGAATATGTGAGACTCCGCTTCACAGATGACCTCGTCTCCAGGATTCGTGTGGGATTTGATAGCAAGCTGGTTAGCCATACAGCCGGATGGTACGAATAAAGATTTCTCTTTCCCTGAAATTAAAGCACATTTTTCTTGCAATTTATTTACAGTAACATCTTCACCAAATACATCATCACCTAAAGGTGAATTCATCATAGCTTCGAGCATTTGCTTTGATGGTTTAGTTACTGTATCACTTCGAATATCAATTAGGTTCATCTCTACTCAATAAAAATAAAGTACTACTATATGTAATTATCAATCTTACTTAAATATTTTTTCTTGATTATCCTCATCTTTGCCATTCTCGATAATCCTTGCAACTGCTGATATTTTATCTCCTGTGTTAAGTCTTATTAATCTTACTCCTTGTGAATTTCTACCCATCACACGAATATTCTTTACTTTTTGTCTAATGAGGATCCCTTTTGCGGTAATAATCATTAGGTGATCAGAATTAGTTACTTCCTTAATAGAAATTAATTTTCCTACCCTCTCGGTGGTTTTAACAGTAATAACACCTTTACCTCCGCGGTTTGTTACTCTATAATCTCCTAATTCACTTCTTTTCCCGAATCCTTTATCAGTCACAACTAAAATTGTTGCACCTCGCCTTATTACGTCAACCAAACCTATTACATAATCTTTCTTTCCTAATTTTATTGCTTTCACACCGGTAGCAGTTCTTCCCATATCACGGACCATAGACTCATTAAAACGTATTGCTTGACCTTCATGTGTTCCTATCAGGATTTCTTGAGAACCATTAGTTATCTTAACATCAATTAACTCATCATTCTTGTTTATATTTATTGCGTTAATTCCATTCTTTCTGATATTGGAATAGCTTTCAAGTTTTGTTTTCTTTATCATACCATTCTTAGTCGCCATTGTAACATAGAGGTCTTCGCTGAAATCTTTTACCATAACAAATGCTGTAATATCTTCATCTCTTTCTTTTTGAATAAGATTCAAGATTGATTTCCCCCTTGATGTTCTTGAACCTTCAGGAATATCATATACTTTTAACCAATAGCATTTACCCTTATCGGTGAAAAACATTATATATTGATGTGTCGAACCTATAAACATATGCTCCACGAAATCATCTTCAGATCTTCCGGTAGAAGCTGCTGTAATTCCTTTACCGCCTCTTGCCTGTGACTTGTATGAGCTAACCGGAATCCTTTTAATAAATCCTTTATTCGATATAGTTATTACAACATCCTCTTCTTTGATCATATCTTCAAAAGATACATCCTTCACATCTGAAATAATTTCTGTTTTTCTTTCATCGCCATAGGTTTCCTTGATTTTCTTTAGTTCATCCGAAATTATTTGTTTTCTTAAAGCTTCACTCGCTAAAATTCTTTTTAATCTTTCGATAGTTTTTATAATTTCTTTATATTCCTCCTCAATCTTCTTTCTTTCAAGACCTGTTAACCTTTGTAAACGCATATCAAGAATCGCTTGAGCCTGTATATCTGACAACTTGAATATCTTCATCAACCGTGTCTTTGCAGTTGGAGCATCTTGAGATTTTTTTATTGTCTTAATAACTTCATCGATATTATCTAAAGCAATTATATACCCTTCTAAGATATGAGCTCTTTTTTCTGCTGAATCTAATTCGAACTTTGTTCTCCGTACAATTACATCCATCCGATGATCAACAAAATGCTGCATTATCTCTTTAAGGTTCAGAACCTTTGGAACTCCGTTTACGAGTGCAAGAGTAATAATACCGAATGTTGTTTGCATCTGCGTATGCTTAAAAAGATTGTTCAGTATTACATGCGGATTAGCATCTCTTTTCAGTCCAATTACAATCCTCATTCCATCACGATCGCTCTCATCATTCATAGTCGCTATATCTTCAATCTTTTTATCTCTTACAAGTTTTGCAATGTTCTCTATAAGTCCTGCTTTATTAACCTGGTATGGAATTTCCGTTATTAGAATATTCTGCTTGTTATTTTTTTCTCTTTCAATCAAAGCTCTTGCTCTTAATATAATCCTACCGCGACCCGTCTCATAGGCTTCAACTACAGAATCATATCCATATATAATACCACCTGTAGGAAAATCGGGCGCCTTGATAAACTTCATAAGTTTCTTGATCGTACAATTGGGTTCTTTTATCAGATATAAAAGTCCATCGACAACTTCTCTAAGATTATGAGGAGCAATATTAGTTGCCATTCCTACTGCTATTCCATTCGATCCATTAATGAGCAGGTTTGGAAGTGATGCAGGCAGGACAGATGGCTCTTTTAATGTTTCATCAAAATTAGGGATAAAATCCACAGTATCTTTTTCGAGATCACCGAGCATTGTTTCCGAAATTCTCGCAAGCTTTGCCTCCGTATAACGCATTGCTGCCGGTGAATCACCATCGATAGAACCAAAATTACCCTGACCATTTACTAAAGGATATCTTAATGAGAAATCCTGTACCATCCTGACCATCGTATCATAAACAGCTTTATCTCCATGAGGATGATATTTTCCAAGAACCTCTCCAACAATTCTTGCTGATTTCTTATACGTTTTGTTATATGCAAGACCTAATTCATTCATCCCGAACAATACTCTCCGATGAACAGGTTTTAATCCATCTCGTACATCCGGCAATGCACGGGAAACTATTACTGACATAGCATAGTCAATATAAGAAGACTTCATTTCATCTTCTATATTGACCGGAACAATTTTTTCTTTAGGCATTATTTATTTTCAAGATTTTTATTTGATTGTGGAGCTAACCGGGATCGAACCGGTGACCTTTTCATTGCGAACGAAATGCTCTACCAGCTGAGCTATAGCCCCAATATTAATTCAAAACGTATTCCAAATAATCTTATGAAAATACCTATTTTAATCATATTTAACAATGCATGTTTTAATCAATTTATACAAAATTTACCATTTAAGTATAAATTATTACATGAACTTATATAATTGAGAAATTCTGGATAGGACTTATTATCAATAACTTTTTAACTTTTTTAAAAAAGTGAAAAAGTTATGAATTATTTCAATAATTTATCCTGAGAGTTCAGTTCTTCCTGTACAATATCGATAATTTTTGCAGTAGATTTTTCGAGAATTAAAGCTGATAATTTATTTCCGTAAACACACGCAGTATCTATATTAACAAAATATTCTTCTACATAATCAACCTCATCAAGATGGGTGTGCCCAAAGATTTGAAGTTTATTAAGTCTGGTTGGAATGTCACGGTTCCATAAAATTGTATGTTCATCACCACACTCAATAATTCCAGCATGAGAAATTACAAGAACTTTTGATTCATATTTTAATGGAAGACTTTTTATCCATTTCAAATGACCGTTCGATTGCAATTCCCTTTTAAGGATATCAAAATCTTTTTTATACCTGGAATTAATATATGACTTTTGAGTTTTATCACCACCATTATAAAAATACAAATCAATGTCCTGCTGTCTTTTAGCAGAGATGTTACCCGAATTTCCAATTGCATTAATCAGCATGTCTTCATGGTTTCCTCGAACGGACATTATATTATTATCGATACAAAACTGTACTACTTCTTTTGAATAATGACCTCTATCAATAAGATCACCTACAGTAAAAACCTGAGAGCATTCGTCTTTAATTCTCTCAAAAAGATTTAGAAGTGTATAATAGCAGCCATGTATATCACCAATTACTGCAACCCGACTTTCCTTTTTCATACTTTGTTAATAAAAATTTTATCTGATAATTATTCTAATTATTGGTTATCTTAATAAAGATAAAAAAAATTATTACAAAGAACAAACGTTTGATAAATCCTCAAATTTTATTTTGAACGAAGCAGCACAAATTTTAATTACAAACCTGAACCTTATAAAACATCCCGAAGGCGGTTACTTTGCAGAAATATATCGTTCAACGGATATGATAATTAAAGAACATCTTCCTGAAAGGTTCAACAAATCAAAAGTCTTTTCTACTGCGATATATTTTCTTTTGACAAACGACGACTTCTCGTCATTTCATAAATTAAAAGCTGACGAAATATGGCATTTTTATTCGGGTAGCTCCTTGATACTTTATGAAATAGATAAAGACAGTATTCTGCATAAATCAGTGTTGAACAATGATATGTCTGAGAACACAACGTTTACAAAAGTTGTAAAAGCTGGAAACTGGTTAGCTGCAGAAGTCACGCATAAAGATTCCTATTCATTAGTAGGTTGCACAGTCTCCCCGGGATTTGAATTTGATGATTTTGAACTTGCCAAAAGAGAAGAATTAATCTCACTTCACCCACTGCATAGAAATATTATCGAAAAACTTACTCGAATTTCGATAGAATAGTCGCAAGCATTTTTCATGTATATGTTTTTGTTTTCAAACTGCAAATACCATTTATAAATTTACTTTTCAAATTATTGCAATTCTAAACACTGAAAAAAAAATTCTAACAATCCTTTTTTTGTATTTATTTATAATATCTATCTGCTTATTATGTCAAAGATTTTTTGTATTTTTTTATTCAAAAAAGAATTTATAAATATTAAATTTGTTCGTAGACTTCCATCAATTTTGTGACTTCTTATTGAATTCTCTGTTCTTTTTCGGAATTTATATTTTTCTTCGGTTTTTTTCCGGAAAACGAATAGCAATTAAAAACATATGTATGCTCGGATACAAATATATATGAGCAACATATTCTGTAATATTTTAATCATGGATTTAAAAGATATAACTCAGATATGAAAAAGATATATACTGTAATCTCAGCTACTGGTAGTTACATACCAACAAAGAAAGTACATAATAGAGATTTTCTTAAGCATGAATTTTTTGATTCGTATGATAATAAAATCAATAAAGATAACGAAGAAATAATCGAGAAGTTTGAAAAAATTACCGGTATCAAAGAAAGAAGGTTCGTAACAGATGATCTTGTATCTTCTGATATAGCTTATTATGCAGCAAAGGATGCTCTCGAATCATCTAATACAGATAAAGAAAGTCTTGATTATATTATCTTCGCACATAACTTCGGAGATGTAAAAGCTGATAATAAAAAAACCGACCTTGTACCAACTCTTGCTGCAAGAGTAAAACACCGATTAAAAATAAAAAATCCCAAAACAATTCCATACGACCTTCCTTTCGGATGCCCTGGCTGGCTGCAAGGAATGATACATGCTGATTATTATATCAAATCGGGTGATGCTAAGCGAATAATGGTCATTGGAGCAGAAACACTATCACGGATTTCAGATCCTCATGACAGGGACAGTATGCTTTATTCCGATGGAGCTGGTGCTACAATCGTCGAAGCAGTAGTAAGTGAAGAACCTGTTGGAATATTATCTCACAGTACGAGGTCTGATACTCTTGATGAAGCTTACATGCTGTGGATGGGTAAATCGTACTACACAGAAAATGATGAAAGCGAGTTGTATCTAAAAATGCATGGCAGAAAGTTGTATGAATATGCATTAAAGACAGTTCCACTGGTTGTCGAAGAAAGTATAGAAAAAGCTGGGTTGACACTTAGCGACGTAAACAAAGTTCTTATACACCAGGCAAATGAGAAAATGGATGAGGCTATCTTGAAAAGATTGTACACACTTTACGGCAAAGATGAAGTAGCTCAGAATGTTATGCCAATGAGTATATCATGGCTTGGGAACAGTTCAGTAGCAACAGTCCCAACACTTCTCGATCTATTATACAAGGAAAAACTTGGCATTCATATTTCAAACGGTGGTAATATACTCGTGTTTGCTTCTGTGGGAGCTGGTATGAATATAAACTCGATGGTATATAAGATTCCCTGAGAGATTTCACTAAGTTTATTCACACCTTCTATAATTAACTTATATTAAAGTTCATCAAACTATAAATGTCTTCGAGTGCATTGAAGTCGGTAAATCCATTTATATAAAATCATATAATAAGTATATTGCTCAATGAAAAAATCAGAAAAAGAAAAATATTTAGTTACAGCAGCATTACCTTACGCTAACGGATATTTGCACATAGGACATATTGCAGGAGCATATCTCCCTTCGGACATATATGTCCGGTACAAAAGACTTATTGGTGATGACGTAATATTCATCTGCGGTTCGGATGAATACGGTACCGCAATTGAAATGTCTGCAATAAAGGAAAACGTTACTCCGAAAGAGATAATCGACAGATATCACTTTTCAAACAAACAAGCATTTGAAGACCTCAGTATAAAATTTGACATTTATTCAAGAACATCGAACGATATACATACGAAAACAGCCCAGGATTTTTTCTTGAATTTATATAATAAAGGAATTTTAACACAGAAAAAAGAAAAGCAGCTTTATTCAGAAAAAGAGAAAAGGTTTCTTGCAGACAGATTTGTGGAAGGTACATGTCCTAAATGCGGTAATGAAGAAGCAAGAGGTGATCAATGTGAAGATTGCGGCAGTAATCTTTCACCACTTGAACTGATAAATCCACGTTCGAAAATTTCCGGGGATACTCCTGTTGTGAAAGAATCTACCCACTATTACATTCCCCTCGATAAATTACAACCGGAAATAGAACAATGGATTAAAACTAAGAAGAATTGGAAAGCGAATGTCATCAACTATTGCAACGGCTGGTTCAAGACAGGATTAAAAAGCAGGGCTATAACAAGAGACCTTGATTGGGGCGTTAAAGTTCCTCTTGAAAATAATGAAGGCAAAGTAATTTATGTTTGGTTTGAAGCTCCGATTGGTTACATATCAGCTACGAAAGAGTTGTTCATCGAAAAAGGCAATCCGGATGGTTGGAAAGATTATTGGTGCAGCGAAAATTCTAAACTGATTCATTTTATTGGTAAGGATAACATTATTTTTCATGCTATAGTGTTTCCCGCTATGCTAAAAGTATACGGGGATTTTGTATTGCCAGACAACGTCCCTGCGAATGAATTCTTGAATCAAGAAGGCAACAAGCTATCGAAGAGTAAAGGACATGGTGTCTTAGTAAAAGATATCGTAAAGGATTTTCCTCCAGATGTTGTAAGGTATACTTTAACTTCAATTCTTCCGGAGAATAAAGATTCTGATTTCCATTGGACAGATTTGCAATCTAAAAACAACAGCGAGCTTGCAGGTATACTGGGAAATTTCATAAATAGGACTGTTGTATTTGCAAAAAACAAATTTGATAATAAAATACCTCAAAGATACGAAACAGAAAAAGTTGATGATGAAATCTTAAACTTTATTAAGTCTCAAAAGAAAGTTATATCTGATTGCTATGAAAAATTCAGATTCAAAGATGCACTTAACGAAACAATGAACGTGGCAAGGGCAGCGAATAAATATTTTAACGACTGCGAACCATGGAATCTTATTAAAAGTAATCCGCAGCGTTGTGAGACTGTTATCAATAATTGTTTACAGATCTGTCATTCACTCGCAATTCTGATTTCGCCGGTATTACCAACATCCGCTGACAGAATTCTGAAAATTCTAAATAAAGATAAAAAAGATTTTGTTTGGAATAATGCTGGAGAGATTTGTTTGAATCATAACGATGAATTAGGCGAGAGTGAAATTTTATTCCCTCAAATCGATGACAAACAAATCCAAGCACAAATAAATTCAACGGGTATGGAAGAAATTCAAGGGGACAATCTTATTACGATAGATGATTTCAGTAAAGTTCATCTGAAGGTAGCGAAAGTAATTAAATGTGAAAATGTAGAGAAGAGTAAAAAACTTTTGAAGCTGCAAATAAAAGTCGGGGAAAATGAAAAACAGATCGTTGCAGGAATAGCTGAATATTACAAACCAGAAGATTTGCTCGGGAAATTAATTGTAATAGTTGACAACCTAAAGCCTACAAAATTAATGGGTATTAAATCCGAAGGTATGCTCCTTGCTGCGAAGAAAGATAAGGACTTAACATTGATAACTGTTGATAAAGAAATAAACTCCGGATCGCTGATTAATTGATTACACAGATTACATTGATTATTATGTGAAATATCTTGTAAAATATAATCACCTATGAGTTCGGTAAAAGAAGAATATAAGTATTCCGACATCACTGAAAAAATTATTGGTTGTTCGATGAGAATTCATTCATTTTTAGGAAATGGTTTTCCGGAAGTTATTTATCAAAGATGTTTAAAAATTGAATTTGAGAAAAGTGCTTTAAAGTTTGAAAGAGAAATTGAAATGCCGATATATTATGATGGAATCAGCGTTGGTAAACGAAGAGTAGATTTCCTCGTTGAAGATAAAATTCTTGTTGAACTTAAAGCAATATCAGAATTAAACGACAATCATTATTCACAAATATTAAACTACCTAAAGGCTTACAATCTCGAGATTGGCTTACTAATTAATTTTGGAGAAAAGAGTCTCAAATTTAAAAGATCTATATATTCTTCGAAAACTACAAATAAATGAAATCAGCAAAATCTAAAACAGACAGATCTGCGATCTTAACAGTGAAATCCTTTAATCAAAATAACAAGAGTTCTAATCTGTGAAATCCCTTAATCAAAATAATCAGCGTTTTAGGTTTGGAAACGTGGTTTATGACCTGTCAAGTCGAACACATTTAATCGGGGTTCTAAACATAACTCCTGACTCCTTCTCTGACGGTGGGAAATACTTTGATGGGAAAATAGATATAAAAAAGATTGTTAATGATGCTCTGAAAATGCAAAACGACGGAGCTGATTTCGTAGATGTGGGTGGTGAATCGACCAGACCGGGTTCTCAAACAATTAGTGTAGATGAAGAGTTGGAAAGAGTCATCCCCGTTGTATCGGAACTTAATAAAAGATTAGACATACCAATTTCAATCGATACTTATAAACATGAAGTAGCTGAAGAAGCCTTGAAAGAAGGCGCTGTTATTGTTAACGATATAAGCGCATTTAACTTCGATAAAAAGATGCCAGAGATAACAGCACGGTATAAAGCAAGCTGTGTATTAATGCATATAAAAGGTACTCCAACAAACATGCAATTAAATCCTATATATGATGATGTTGTACAAGAAATCTACGATTATTTATCAAATTCCATAAACATAGCCGAAGATGCCGGTATAAGACAAATAATCATCGATGTCGGGATTGGCTTTGGAAAAACGCTTGAACACAATTTAATCCTTATTAAGAATCTTTCAAGATTCAAAGAGTTAAACTATCCTATATTACTCGGAACTTCACGAAAAAGTTTTATAGATAAAATCTATCCGACTCCTTTAAGCGAACGATTAGAAGGAACGATTGCATCAAACACGGTTGGTATACTTAACGGTGCTAACATTATTCGTGTGCACGATGTAGCCGAAAATAAAAAAGCGGTAAGAGTAGTGGATAAATTAAAAGACTAACCTAGCAGAAATGAAAGGACAAAAGTCCACACGGACTTCTCTAAACTCAATAGTTAAAGCAATGGGGTTGGTATTCGGTGATATCGGTACCAGTCCTATCTATACATTAACCGTAATATTTTTTCTTACACCACCTACTCCCGATAATATTGAAGGTATCCTCTCTTTAATATTCTGGACATTAATAATTTTAGTAACACTGGAATATACATTTCTTGCGATGAGTTTAAGTTCACGCGGTGAAGGTGGAATAATTGTTTTAAAGGAGCTTCTTACACGCTCTCTTAAATCGGGAAGAAAGGCAGCCTTAATTACTTTTCTTGGTTATATCGGTATATCCTTATTAATGGGCGATGGTGTTATTACTCCAGCAATAAGTATTCTCTCCGCCGTCGAAGGTTTAGAATTGATTCCCGGAATTGGTCATCTGCACGGCAACGTAATCATAATTATTACGATTGTAATTACAATTGCATTATTTTCTATTCAATCCAAAGGAACAGATAAAGTAGCTGCATCGTTTGGACCGATAATGGTTGTCTGGTTTCTTACATTATTCATTTCGGGATTGTTTTCTATAGTGAACCGTCCTGAAGTGCTGATCTCAATAAGTCCGCACAAAGCAATTGAGTTTTTCATGAATAATGGTTTCGCTGGATTCTTTGTTCTCTCAGAAGTCATCTTGTGTGCAACAGGAGGTGAAGCTTTGTACGCAGATATGGGACATCTTGGTAGAAAACCTATTAAGAAAGCCTGGTACTTTGTCTTCGTAGCATTAGTCGTAAATTATTTCGGGCAAGGTGCTTTTGCATTCGAACAAGGTGGAAAAACAAATCTTCTTTTTGGTATGATTAAATCTCAAGCAGAATTTTTATACATACCTTTTCTTATTCTTACGTTATTTGCTACTATAATTGCTTCGCAAGCAATGATCAGTGCAATCTTTTCGCTTGTTTATCAGGGAATACGAATACACATAATGCCTTTGTTGAAAGTAAAGTACACTTCTTATAAGTTAAAATCGCAAATTTATATAAACTCTGTCAATTGGGGTTTATTAGTCGCAGTAATAATAATGATTCTTGTTTTCAGAGCATCAGAAAATCTTGCTGCAGCTTACGGTTTTGCTGTAACAGCTACTATGACAATTAGTGCTATCTTTATCGCCTGGATATTCCAACGTCAAAAGAAATATTTGAAAATGTTTTTAACAATAATAGTATTCTTTGTTGACATTATTTTCTTACTAGCAGTTTTTGATAAAGTACCTCACGGAGGTTATGCATCTATTATTGTTGCAGCAATACCTTTCATCATTATTATGATTTGGGTTAAAGGCGGTAATGCTATGAGAAAATCTTTTCGTCCGCTTCCGCTCGATACATTCCTTGTCGGGTATAATCAAATTTATAATCTCAAAAATAACATTAAAGGAACAGCTATTTTCTTCACAAAAGATTTATATATTGTTCCGCCTTACATGGTACATTGCATTATACGGACCGGCATAATTTATGAACATAACATTTCTGTATCAATTAAAACTACGGATGAACCTTTTGGAATCAAGAAAGTGTTTGCCCCGGATATTGACGATGGTCTATCAGGTCTTGAAATACAAGCTGGTTATATGGAAGTTTTAGATTTGCCAAAACTGTTCAAGGAAGAAGAAATCCACGCAAAAGCGATCTTTTATGGTATTGAGGATATCTATGCAAAGAAACTCTCTTTTAAGATTTACTCATTTATTAAGAAAATTACTCCAAATTTTGTTCAGTTTTATGCTCTACCATACAATAAATTGCATGGTGTTGTTACAAGGCTTGATATATAATCAATAAATTAAATTCTCGTTTATAAAAAATTCCAGGATACCTAAGAATATTTCTAACAAATGTTGGAATATTTATAGTAAATACTACAATATTTATAACATATATTACAATATTTATTGCAAATACTACAATATTTATTGCAAATACTACAATATTTGTAACATATATTACAATATTTATTGCAAATACAACAATATTTATAACATATATTACAATATTTATTGCAAATACTACAATATTTATAACGTATATTACAATATTTATTGCAAATATTACTATTTTTCTAACAAATATTAGAATATTTATGGTAAATAACAGAAAATATTATTTGTTTACAAGAAAACTACGAATAAAGCAAAGAAATTATGCTGCTTATGGATATTTTTTTGTTGGGTGTAATTTCCCACTTTTGGCTGAAGTCTGCTGATGTGATAGTTTATATAATATATTTTCATATTTTTGACACACAAATAAATACGCCCATAAAAAGAACGAAAATCAATAAAAATTGTTTACTATTGAGAAGTCAATAAGTAATTATTAAAATATATTCAAAAAAGATTTGATAAAGGAACTTAAAAAATACGGTAATCAAGAAACGATCGAGTTGGATGTTCTCGGAATGAGCTGTGTCGGGTGTGCCAACAGCATAATAACATATCTATCTAAAACCGAAGGTGTATATTCAGTGGAGGTTAATTTTGCATCAGAAATTGCAATTGTTGATTACAATACAAAAATAATATCAAAAGACGAGATTATTGGATACATTAAAAAACTTGGATACGATGTTGTAGAAGATGACGATGAAACATCAGCGGAACAAAAAAAGAAAAAGCAACTAAAGATTCATAAGTATAAGATAATCACATCACTTTTTCTATCTTTGATTATTATAGCGATAAGTATGAAAGGACATTTTAGTTTTTTAAGTTTTATCAACCTTACTTATTCGCAGACTCTGATCATTTTATTCATATTAAGCAGTTTAGTTGTTTTTTGGTGTGGTGATAGATTTCTGAAAGGAGCTGTCTCAGCATTGAGAAATAGGACTTCTGATATGAACTCTCTAATCACACTGGGAGTTCTGACATCATATATTTACAGTATTGTCATTTCTGCGAATCATTTATTCAACCTTAATATCATTGCATTAAACATTACACACGAAGTCTATTACGAAACTGCAGCAATGATAATAACATTTATACTGTTTGGAAATTATCTCGAAGCTGTGCTAAAATCAAAGACTCAAACCTCTATAAAAAAGTTAAAAGACCTGCAGGCAAAATTTGTAACTGTAATTAGAAATGGTGATGAGATATCGATCCCATACAAAAAAGTGAAGCTTAATGACATTGTAATAATAAAAACAGGAGATAAGATTCCTGTCGACGGTGTAATTTCCGAAGGTGTTTGCGTGGTTGATGAAAGTGCAATGACGGGTGAAAGTCTTCCTGTAGAAAAGAAAGAAGGTGATAAACTCATAAGTGGTACTGTTCTGAAAAATGGTTTTGTAAAATTAAAACCAGAAAAAGTCGGTAAAGATACCATGTTATCAAAGATCATTAACCTTGTTAAAGAAGCATCAAATTCCAAACCTAAAATTCAAAGGCTAGCTGATAAACTTTCTGCGGTGTTTGTCCCCCTCGTAATTATTATTGCTATACTAACCTTTTCTGTATGGTTTTTTATTGTAGGTGACCCTTTCGCAGATTCATTATTATACGCAGTTGCAGTTTTGATAATTGCATGCCCGTGTGCTCTCGGTCTGGCTTCCCCGATGGCGGTTGTTATTGGTGTCGGCAGAGCTGCCGAAAATGGAATCTTATTTAATGACGTCGAAGCAATCGAGAAGATGAATAAAATCAATACTGTTTGTTTCGATAAAACAGGAACGCTTACGACGGGCGAGATGCACGTGAAAAACATAAAATCTCTTAATGGATTATCCGAAGAGGATATGATGCGTTATGCATTTTCAGTTGAGAAATATTCCAATCACCCTATTGCTAAGTCTATTAGTAATTATTGTATAGAGCACAATATTGAAGTTCTGCAGGATGTAAAGGATTTAAAAAATGAAGATGGAATGGGCATAAGTGCTGTAGTAAACAACAAGAATGTTTACATAGGAAATACAAATTTATTAGAAAGTAAAAGTATAAAGATAGATCCCAGCTTGCAAACCGATAACCGAAATCAGTTATTTGTCAGCATCGATAAACAAGTTGTTGGCATGATTGAATTTGAGGATAGCTTGAAAACAGAATCAAGAGATGTTGTAAAGAAATTGAAAAGCAGGAACTTTGATTTGTTCATGATATCGGGTGATAACCAAAAAACGACACAGAATATTGCAGATGAATTGGGAATTGAAAACTATTCTTATAAAACGATGCCAGATGAAAAAGAAAAAATCGTATCGAAGTTACAGGCGGAAAATAAAAATGTTGCGATGATCGGTGATGGTATTAACGATGCACCATCTTTAGCAAGAGCAAATGTAGGAGTTGCTATTGGAACCGGTCAGGATATCGCAATCGAGTCTTCGGATGTTATCCTTGTTAAAGGTGATCTCAGAAATCTGATAAAATCGATTACCATTTCAGCTAAAACTGTTAGAATTATTAAACAAAATATCTTCTGGGCTTTCTTCTATAATGTAATGGCAATTCCCACCGCAGCGGGTGTTTTTGCACCAATCGGAATAGTTGTAAGCCCGGTGATGGCAGCAATGTTTATGGCATTCAGTGATGTAATAACCGTTGTTGGAAACTCGCTTAGATTAAAGTATGTTAATATCGACAAGTTTTAAATTCTATATTCCTCATTTTGAAAAAATTATTATATTAGATAAATATTATTGATGGAGAAAATAAATTTTGATGTACACGCGGAAGAATACAATGATATTATTGAAAAAGATCTGGAATTATTCGGAGAAAAGAACAGTTATTTTGCAGAATATAAATCTAAAGTAGTTAAAGAAATACTGACTAACGAACCTGCTTCGATACTTGATTACGGTTGTGGTATTGGAAGAAATGTTAAATACTTCCACGATTTTTTTCCTGATGCTGAGGTATATGGATGTGATATATCGGAGAAGAGTCTCGAAATTGCATACGACTTGAATCCACAGGCTAAGTTTTTTGAGATTAACGATGAAGAAATTGAAAAGCATAAAGGTAAGTTTGATTTGATCTTTGTTTCATGTGTATTCCATCATATTCAACCAGCCCTGAGAAATAAATCAATCGACAATATTTACGAACTTTTGAAAAACAAAGGTACTTTAGTTATTTTCGAACACAACCCATATAATCCTGTTACAAGACATTTTGTAAACAATTGTGTGTTTGACAAAGATGCAATTCTTTTAAAACCTAAAGAATCATTAGAGCTTATTAAAACTGCAGGATTAATAACACAAAAGAAAAAGTACACTCTGTTTTTCCCGGCTTTTCTTAAAGGATTAAGATTCTTAGAAAAATATTTAGGATTTATACCTATTGGAGGGCAGTACTACGTTTTAGCAATTAAATAGTATTATTTATTTGATTATTCTTTAATCTTTTTCATTTCTTTCAAATACACTTTCCTGAATCCATAAATTTCCTTTAGTGTTTTAAAAATAACAGAAGGTCTGGCTCCTGTTGAAATGCCGTCTACCCTTGGATAGTGTTCGACACCAATTTCTGTGGAAGTATAACCCAAAAGTTTCGCCTTTATCATTATTTCAGCATCTATAAAAGCATCATTCGATTCGATTGTAATTTTCTTAAATAAATCGGCTTTGAATAATTTAAACGCACAATCAATATCCCAGAACCTAATATCAAATAGAGCTTTCAACAAATAGTTGTAACACAGAGAGGTAAATTTGCGATAAAATGAATACTCCTTTTGTTTTCTATAACCAACAACAATATCTGAATATGGTATAAGAACGATAAATTTCTTCAGTTCATCAAGATTAAACTGGTTATCACCATCAGAATAAAACACATACTCAAACTTTGCATTATTAAAGCCGTCCTTCAACGTTGCTCCATAACCCATATTTGTTTTATGATGTATCACCCATACCTTTTCGTGCTGTTCAGCAAGTTTATCTGCAACTTCACCAGTCTTATCGGGACTGCCGTCTTCGATAATAATAACTTCATAATCCTTCAATCTCAAAGACTCAAGGACTTCAACAGCCTTATTAACAACCTTGGCGATATTCATTTCATCGTAGTAAGCGGGGAAAAAAACAGAAAGGGAAATGTTCGAATTGTCTGTCATCTATAGCAAATGCAATTTAATAATTCTCACAAATATATTTATATGTTATTGTGATTCCAGTTTCTATATCAGTTGTGGGTTCCCATTTTTGAACAGATTTAATAAGACTAATATCTAATACATTAACCGGAACATCAAGACCTCTGGCTTCTTCATATTTTGGCTTTATATCTTTCCCGGTTACTTTCTTCATGACCTCGATAAGTTCATTTAAAGACCTGCCAACTCCTGAACCTAAGTTAAATATTTTATTCTCCGATGATATCTTTAAAGCTGACACTAAAACTTTAACAACATCTTTAATGTAAATATAGTCTCTCGTAATGGAACCATCACCCCAGATTTCAACCTGTTCATCTTTCGCAATCTTCCTTAGAAAAACAGGGATAGCACCCTGAATGCTTAATGGATTCTGTCTCTCACCGTAAGGATTAGAGATCCTGAAAACAGTATAATCCAAACCATGTAAGCGGTTATACATATACAAATAATCTTCAATTGCTTTTTTAATAATACCGTATGAACAAATAGGCTGTCTTGGATGGTCTTCTTTGATTGGTATCTTCTTGGGGAAACCATAAACTGTGCCGCCAGAGGAAATAAAAATTATTTTCTTTACCTTATTATTTATACTTTCATTAAGAAGCATCAAAGAAGAAATCAAATTAGTTTCAACATCGTAGATAGGGTTTTTGTTGGAAGATGCGGGTAACGTAGAACTCACAAGATGAAAAACATAATCAACACCTTTCAAAGATTTCACAATATCAACATCATTATTAAAGTCGCCTTCTAATACGGATAAATTATTTTTAATATGAACAATGTTCTTCTTTGAAAAATTTAACTTATCAAATACTACAACATCGTAACCATTTGAAATGAGTTCATCACTAAGATGAGAGCCGATGAATCCACCCCCCCCTAACACAAGACACTTTTCTCTTGAATTACTCATTTGAATAATAATTTGATTGATTAATTTACTTTTTCAAATACATACGCAGCAAATGCCCTGTTGCTTGAAATAAACTGGTTTATCATTTTAAAAGTTGAATCCTTTTGTAATGTTTCAGCCTGTACATCACTTCCCCAGTCAGGTCTGTAACCATAATGACTTTCCCATACGATCAATGAACCTTTCGGAAGATCTTTAATTGTATTCGAATTAATTGATTTAAATCTACCTGGATTTTTCTTGTAAGAATCCGAATAAAATATCATCAAAGTATGATTTGTTAAAACTTCTCTATTCCCGATTCCATCTATGGTGTTAACGTAATCTGCTACTTGTTTTACGGATATATTTTCTGCCGATAGTTGTTTCGGTTCAAAACTATAATAGAGAGATATAACAGCTAACGCTATAAGTAAAAATGAAAGTTTATTTAAGTCAGCTTTTGATGATTCAGACCAGAACAGTACTGTAAAAACTATAAACAATAAGATGAATATAAACTTTGAGTAATCAGTTTTATCGAGCAGAACAAACCCATCAGTTGTCTTAGAAAGAAATGCAAGAATAAGAAAAGCAAAGATACCTGTAATTATATAATGTGTCTTCTTAAACTCTTTATCCGCAAGATTATTCAATCCAACCGTAGCAAAGAAAGCACATACCGGAGATATATGAAGCAGGTATCTCCAATTACCCGGATTAGGACCATCGTTTATCATCGTCATCATTTGCACTCCAAATATTCCGACGAATATAATATAAAACAACAAGTATCTTGAAACATA
>JADHVP010000037.1 GCA_016783945.1 Ignavibacteria bacterium | reverse complement strand
GGTTTGGCAATTATCATATCATTATTTAGAAACAAAGAGACCGTGAACATAGATGAAATTAATATTTTAAAATGGTAAACATCACCTGACTAATGACAAATTATTTCTTTCTTGTTACACTTCTTCCGTTATTAGGTTTTTTCATAAATCTATTCTTTGGCAAGAAAATTAATTCTGAAAAAGTTTCAGGATGGCTTTCTTCGATTTTAGTGTTCATCCCCTTTCTAATAACAGCATACACTCTATTTGATTTACTTTCAATAGAACCGGAGTCCAGGCGAATACTCGTTAATTATTTTAGTTGGATTGTTGCAGGCAATCTTTCGGTTGATTATTCATTCATGATCGACCCGCTTTCAATAGCGATGGTGCTTGTAGTGACCGGTGTAGGTTTTATTATCCATGTATATTCAATCGGTTACATGCATGGTGACAATGGTTATGCAAGGTACTTTGCCTATCTGAATCTTTTCATTTTCGCTATGCTGAATTTAGTTCTTGCTGATAATTTTCTTTTGGTATTCCTTGGGTGGGAAGGAGTTGGTCTCTGCTCTTACTTGCTGATTGGTTTTTGGTATGAAAAGAAGTTTACAGGAGATGCAGCAAAGAAAGCTTTCGTAGTAAATCGAATTGGTGACTTCGGTTTTATGATAGCAATGTTTATCATATTTGCACACTTTGGCACGCTTCAGATATCAGGATTCTTAGAACAGATCTCCGGGTTCAGTGTTGGTGACTCATTATTAGTTACGATCTCTTTACTCTTTTTCTTAGGAGCGACCGGTAAATCAGCACAGATACCTTTGTTCGTTTGGCTCCCTGATGCTATGGCAGGTCCCACACCCGTATCAGCATTGATTCATGCTGCTACTATGGTCACTGCGGGTGTTTATTTCGTTGCGAGATGTTCATTGTTATACGCACTCTCCCCTATCTCAACGAATGTAATTCTTGTAGTTGGAATCTTAACTGCAGTACTTGCTGCCACAATTGCTCTTAAACAAAATGATATTAAAAAGATTTTAGCTTACTCTACAATCTCACAGTTAGGCTTTATGTTCATTGCACTGGGAACGTTTTCTTACACAGTTGCAATATTTCATTTAATTACACATGCTTTTTTCAAAGGGCTCTTGTTTCTTGGCAGCGGTTCTGTAATACATGGGATGCACGAAGAACAGGACATCAGAAAGATGGGAGGACTGAAGAATAAAATGAAGATAACATTCGTTACGTTTTTCATAGGCTCTCTTGCAATTTCCGGTATTCCACCTTTTGCAGGTTTCTTCAGTAAAGATGAAATACTCTTTAAAGTGTTTGCACACATCGGAATTCCTATTTATGCAATCGTTTTACTTACTGCGGCTATAACTGCATTTTATATGTTTCGCTTAGTCGCTCTTACATTTTATGGAAAACCAAGATACGATACATCTAAAGTAACTCCCCACGAATCCCCAAAGGTCATGACAATCCCGCTGATAATTCTTGCGATACTTTCAACAATCGGTGGATTCATAGGTATGCCTCATATTCTACATCTTCCGCATCTTCTTGAGAGCTGGTTCGAGCCAGTATTTATCGATGCAAAAACAATAGCGGCTACACTCAGTCCCGAAACATTATATTCGATGCCTGTTGATTTACTAATCATTATTATATCGATCTGCGTAGCAGCAGCTTCGATATTGATTGCATTGAAAGTATTCACAGCTAAAGAAGCATTTCCACCTGCGAAGGGATTCGGGAAAGTTCTTACAAACAAATACTACGTGGATGAAATTTATGACACAACAGTTGTTGAACCAATTAAGAATGTTTCAGACAAATTCTTATGGAACATATTCGATAATAAGATAATCGATGGGCTTGTCAACGGTGTTGCAAATTATGTATCGAGACTTAGCGTTGACTGGAGGAAAATGCAAACGGGTGTCATACAGGATTATGCCACATTTACTATAATCGGTATAGTCGCAATTCTAATTTATCTTTTATTGCTGTAATAATTTAATCTGTCTTTGTGTCTTGGTGACTTCGTGGCATAATAGTTAGCCACTAAGACACTAAAGCACTAAGGTTCACAAAATCATTATCCGAAAAAAACTATTAAACGATCTTTCCGAACGAATTCTTAAAATAAGAATACCTCACGCTACGCGTGTTGCAATTGATGGTGTAGACGCTGCGGGTAAGACCGCACTTGCTTTTGAACTTGGTAAAGTTATATTAGTAAAGAAACAAAACGTCATCAAGGCTTCGATAGATGGTTTTCATAATCCCGGTTACATTAGACATAAAAGAGGTAAAGACTCACCAGAGGGATATTTCTACGATTCATTCAATTACGATGCTCTGATAGAAAACCTGTTAATTCCTTTAGATCCTGACGGAAATTTAGAATACAAAACTTCGGTGTTCGATTTCAGGACAGATTCGGAAACACACTCCCCTACCCAAACCGCTCAACAGAATTCGATACTACTCTTCGATGGAGTATTTTTACTAAGGCAGGAGTTGATAGATTACTGGGATTATAAAATCTTTGTGGATGTTGATTTCGAAGAATCTTTGAGACGTGCAACATTGCGTGATAAGGAGCTATTCGGAAGTGAAGCACCTGCACGTGATAGATATTTGAAGCGTTATATACCCGGACAAAAGATTTATTTAAAGACTGTTAATCCGAAGACGCTTGCGGATGTTGTTGTGAAAAATAATGTTCCGGAGAAAGCGATGGTGTGTTACAAGTAAAATTTAACTGCTTACTATTAAGGAGTCTTTTTCCAAATAAAATTTATAAGCGAGTATTGACAGGGTTTAGTAAAATGGCGGTAAAACATCATTCGTATTGGAAAATTATTACTTGATATTGTAGTATCAATATAGTATCATGCATTATGCCAAGGAAGATAAGAGAATTGATAACAGAACTAGAAAAATCAGGATTTGTTAATAGAGGTGGAAAAGGCAGTCATCGTAATTATATGCACCCTAATGGAATCGTATTAACAATATCCGGTAATCCCGGAGACGATGCCAAACCATACCAGGAAAAAATTGTTAAACAAAAAATTAAGGAAGTAAAAAATGAAAGAAAGAGATAAATATTTAAAAATCGTTGAATGGTCTGAGAAAGATAAGTGTTATACAGGTTCTGTACCCGGTTGGATTGGAAAATGCTGTCACGGAGACGATGAAGAAAAAGTATATAAGCAGTTATGCAAAATATTGGATGAATGGATTGAAATATATAAAAAAGATGGGATAAGCCCTCCACCACAAACAGCCGGAAAGGAATATTCTGGAAAATTTATTTTACGCGTTGAGCCAGATCTTCATAAAACTCTTTCGATAAAAGCTTTAAAAAACGGTGAAAGTCTTAATAATTACTGTAGTAAAATCTTAAAAAAAGTAGTATCGAAATAAACCTTATTTTGATTAAGAATCAGGAGCAACTCCTGATGGGCACGAAAATTTATAATAAATAGTTTATGCCAACGAGCAATCCGAATTTGTTATCTTTGTTATTTTGTATTCCGAGGGGATATTTTGATCTTACACTTACAAAAAAATTTGTCCTGAAATAAAAACTATCTGTAATCTTGAAGTCCTTACCAAAAGTCACCTCATTATAAACGGGAAAATCAGTAAATGAATCATCTTTAGCAATTTTCAAACCTAAGTTTATATCATCTTCAAAAAATATTCTGTAGTAACCGCCATACCAAATCATATTATTATCTCCGATACATATACCAACTTCATGGTTTTTAAAAATCTTAAAACCTGCATCAAGATTAATATAATGGAAATTCGTCTGTTTTTTATTATAACTGAATCCCTGAGTTAAGGATAGATTAAACTGCTGCTTGCTATTATATTGTGACAATGCAAAATTTGTAATAATGATTTTGATGAGAACTACAATTAGTGTTTTCATTTTTCAATTATATTTAATTTTATTGATTGCCTTCGATATTACTTCCTTTATATAGCAAATGATTAATTTTGTTCCTCAATATAGATTCAGTAATTCAAAATAGTTTTTAAAGAATATTTGTATAAATAAAAAAGGAAATACATTTCGTATTTCCTTTTGCATTAAATTTATTTGTTTCCTTCTTATTATTAAACCCTCACATCGCCACACTATAGCTACCCTCTGTTGCGGGGTCGAGGTTTGTGACATTTAAGAATGTGTTCGATACGTCGCCAAGCTCGGATGCATTAACGCTTTGAGACGTTCCAGAAGCAACGGTTATGCCATCCGCACAAGCCTCTCCTTCTGTTGCTGACAGGCAGAACATTAACAACCGTAAAAATCCGTTGAAACGCTTCGAAACAACAAAAAACAGCTTCTGACAAGCGAAAATGAGCATCTGAGTAATAAAAGCTTGGTTTTGAGCGTATTTTAAAGAACTTGGGTGGTCTTATTTAATCAAAACCATCTTCTTCACATCAACAAAATCTTCCGTAATCAATTTATAGAAATATATACCGCTTGGATAAGCTGAACCATCCCAATCAACCTCGTAGCTTCCTGCACTTAGCTTTTCATTTACAAGAGTAGCAATTTCTTTTCCGAGAATGTTATATACAATCAATTTTGTGTTCGATGGTTGTCTTATATCAAATTGTATTTTTGTTGATGGATTGAAGGGATTAGGGTAGTTCTGGTAAAGTGAAAATCTTTCGGGAATAATATTATTATTGTTGTTAACAAATATTAGCGGATTTTTGTATCTTATAATCATTCCATCATAACCAACTGCCCAGGCAAAATTGGTATCTGGAAAGAAGACACTTTCTATTGGTTGATTAGTTAAAGTTTCATCCTCAGACCAATTTTCTCCACTATTAAAAGTCCTAACTATAGTTCCATACTTTCCAACACCAATTCCGTTACTCATATCAGCAAAGTGTATTGAATATAATGGCGATTCAGCTGCATACTTTAACTGCCAATTAATCCCGCCATTAGTACTTTTATATATTTCTCCGCTTTGAGAAGCTATCCAACCAGTACTTGGATTTATGAAGAACAAAGAATTCATATTATCTGTAGTATCAACATTAATTCTTTCCCATAAACTTCCACTATTTGTAGTTCTTAAAACATATGAGCCAGATTCATTGTCACCCGTTGCCCAACCTGTATAAACATTGACAAAGTATATTTCATTTAACATCACCTTAATACCGCTGTTTTGAGGATACCAGTTATTACCGCCATCAGTAGTATTTATAATTACTCCATTCGTACCGGCAGCCCATCCAGTATTTGTGTTAGCAAAAAAGATTGAATTCAATTGATTTATTACACCACTTACACAATTGAACCATGTTACACCACCATTCGTTGTCTTTGCAATTTTACCTGCAACGCCTGCTGTCCATCCAGTATTTTCATTAACAAAGTGTATAGAATTTAATGATATACCGCCACTTGCTTGTTGAATCCATTGCTGTCCACCATTTGTTGTTTTTAATATAGATCCATTTTTTCCAGCTACCCAACCTGTTTGATTATTAATAAAATATACATCTTTAAACCTGGAAGTTGAAACTATTTGAATTTTTGATTGCCAGCTTTCTCCTCCATCTGTTGAAGTTGATATAACACCTCCTTGCCCAACTGTACATCCATGGTATTCATCAGAAAAATGAATACACGCATAATTATGATAATTTCCATTTTTGTTTTCCCAGGTGACACCACCATTCGTTGTCTTTAATATTCTATAAGTTGGACCAACAACCCAACCAGTTAATGAATTCAAAAAATATAAAGAAAATAATGAATTACTGCTATAATTCACGGTCCAATTCTTACCACCATCTGTAGTCTTATAAATATTATTATAATCTGTTGTCCAACCAGTATGTGCGTTGACGAAAAAGACAGAATATAAATACGTAGTTTGAATACCTGACATTTGAATCCAATTATTGCCTCCATCAATCGTTTTTAAAACAGTTCCGTTAGTACCAACCGTCCATCCTGTTGCCGAATTATAAAATGACATCGAACGTAATGTATGATTTACTCCACTTGTTTGCTGAACCCAATTTAATCCACCATTCGTTGTATTCATAATTATTCCACTATTCCCAGCAATCCAGCCAGAGTCATAATTAGTAAAAACCATAGTTGCGAAAGAATGTGAAACACCAGTATTTATCTCATTCCAATTATCACCACCATTAGTTGTTTTAACTAACAATCCTTCTCCACCGGCAGCCCAACCTATTAGAGAATCCTTAAAGATAATTGAATAAATGGTTTTCTTTGGTACACCTTCCATTTTAGGAATCCAATTTACTCCACCATTTGTTGTTTTAAAAATTGTTCCAAATGCACCAGCAACATATATAGTTGACGGATTAATTTGAAATGTTGCCGTCAAATAATTTCCTTGTGGCAAAGGATTTTGCCAGTGCCAGCCGGTTTGAGCTTGTGAATAATTAGTAAATATTATACAAAGCAGAATTGAGAAACAAAAAAGAATTGATTTGTTAAATTTGTGTTTCATTTGTTATCTCCTTATAAGTAACAGGATTAATTAAACACTTCTATATTCTGTTCTGAAAATTTTCATCGAACCCGGTCGTAGCAGAAATTTTCATTTTCTATATTTCCTTAATTCATCTCAAAGTTAATTAAATAATATTAAAAAATCAAACAGGTTATCTTTGTACTTTTATATTATAAACATGAATTAATGGCAGGCATAACACGCAAAGGTCTGTGCCGCGTGCGGGAAGTCAATCTATGCAAGGATAGCACTGCTAATATTACACAATAAAAAAAGGAAACACACGCAAAAACCGTTCGTGTATTTCCTTAAGGACTCTTGCTCCCAAATACAATTAGGGAACGAGTTTAAAAATATTATCTATAATATAGTCTGTAATTCTTGGGCGACTTCGAATCTTTACCAGTAGTTTTTTTCATATCAGGATAAAAATTCAATGCGATATATATCGTGCCGAAGTTAATTTTCTTCTGATTAGCCTTGAATTCACCCGGATAATCACCTCCAAAATAAGGCAGGTTCGAGTAGAAATAACCTCCCTCATCATTCAAAGGAATGCCTTCTTTACCAAAAATCGCTCTTTCAGAAAAACCCCCTCCTTCCTGCTTTAACAAAAGATTCGCCATGTCGTATTTAACTCCTAATACAACCCCTATCTGCTTCGATACACGAGCCTCGATGCCGGCATTAAATCCTAATCCCAAACGGACTTCAGGACCGAATCCTACTTTAATACTATCGTAGACGGATTCAGTACGTACAAGACTGGCACTTAAAAAATTTATATTGAAGGTTGTATTAAAAAACGGGCTTACAACATTTGTAAATGACAAGGGCGCTACCTCCAAACCAAACCCTATTGTAACATTCGTAAAACTGTATGAATAAGTAACGTTTTGTAATAAAGCACCTTGTTGAGTTAAAAACGGCACTGTACCTACTTTATCACCTTCAAAGGCATTGAAGCTGTTGTATGATAATGTAATCAGACCTCTTGTGATATTGTATTTATCAAAATTAATCTTAGCCGAACCAAATACATTGAACCCGGTTTTTGCTCCGTAGTGCTCTTTCAGAAAACTTGAATCTATAAGTGTTATACGAAATCCATTATAAGTATCATCGTTATAGAGATTCCCGCCTTTCAATTGATCGAACGGTTGTGAAATACCAATTCCCACTTGAAAAATTGGTTTATCAAACTGAGAGTAAACGCTCGACGTTGCTATAAAAATCAGGATTGTCAGTATGAGTGTTTTGAGCTTCATTTTTTTTAAGTATAATTTATAAAAATAATTTTAATTTAGTAATTCATATAATGAAACTATCGCAGCAGTTTCAGCTCTTAGTTTCCTCGAACCAAGTGACCTTACCTGCCAATTATTATTTTTAAGAATTTCAATTTCATTCTTAGAAAATCCCCCTTCGGGACCAATAAGTAATGCAACTTCATCTTCTGTTTTATCCTTACTTATATTATTTATCGAATCTGCTGATTCATACATTACAATTTTTTGCTCTGTATCGTCTGATGTTTTTATCAATTCATCAAAACTCAGTGATGAATGAATTTTTGGAAGATAACATCTTTGAGATTGCTCCATTGCTGATATAATAATACTTTTTAATCTGTTAAGTCTTATAGATGATATACCCTTTTTGTTTACTGTATGTTCCGTAATTACAGGATAAATATTTTTAACACCAAGCTCCACTGATTTTTCAATAGCCATTTCAAACCTGTTCATATTTTTTAAATGACTGATAAATAAAGTCACATTTTTTTTTAATTCATTAATATCGAATTCTTTCCGAATAATCGTGCATACTATTTTGTCTTTCTCAATTGATTTAATCTCGCATTTATAAACATTAAGTTCTCCATCAGTAACTTCGATTTGATCGCCTCTTTTCTTTCGTAAAACTTTAATTAGATGCTTGTAGCCTTTACCGGAAAAGATCAACTCATTTGTGTTTTCAAAAATATTATTTCTTTCAGTAAAATAGTATTCCATTATCAATAATTATTAGAAAGAAGCATTCAATGCAATGTTTAATTGAGGTATAAATTCATCATTCTCTTTCCTGAACGCAAGATCTAGTCTTCCCACGAATCCAAAGGGCATTATTAAATTAAGACCTGTTCCAAAACCATTTCTGTATCTTGTTTTAAAAAAATTATCCTTTTTGTCCCAAACACCTCCCATGTCAAAGAATAAAGTTAAATAAATACCATATTTATAATTGAAATTCTTGAGAAAAGAAATATTCTTTACGAATGGATGATCCTTTCCTTGTACATATCTGGGTTTCAAAAGAGGAATTCGAAATTCACTAAACACTCCGATTTTATTTTCTCCTTCCATTAATATTTCATTCCAGCCTCTTATTATTTCACTATACCCAAAAAATTCGTGGAGATACGATGGAATTCTTCCGCCAAACGCTATAGAACTTTTCAATCTTGTAGCAAAGGTTATTGAATACTCATCAGTAATTTTTATCGGTATATATCTTCTAAAATCAACTTTGAATTTGTTAAAATTAATATTATTATTAAAAAACCCATACTTCATATATATAACTCTATGTAAAGAGCCATAAGTTGTATATTCTACTAAATCACGTGTGTCATAACCTAATACAAAACTTAGTGTTGGATATTGATCTGTACCATCTTCACTGAATGTTCTACCATCCTTATATTCTGAGACTGATGTATGACTATAAGAAAAATTTATATAAGAATATAAAGATTTAGTAATGTATTTTCCGAAAGAAAGATTGCCTCTAAAATTCTTTAATACATAATTCTCAACAGTCGTTGCACCTGAATTAGTAGAACTTCCCTTTTCACTTACGATGCTTTGATTTTCATTAACAGAATATCCCACTCCCATCGAGGAAAAGAAGTGTTCTTTCTCACCTATCCAGGGTACACTGTAATATAAATTTATGAACGGTTCATAAAACAAACCGAAATTCAAACCAATGGTTTCATTCCGCCCTCTGAAATTCCTCCACATAAAATCAATCCCACCCCAGAACTTTTTGAAATCATTATCTTTAAAACCACCAATTGGAACAGGAAGAAAATAAAAACTTTCCTCCACTTGAATAATCAAGTTGATCTTATTTTCCCCTATCGGAATCGGTAAAATGTCGACCTTTGTAAATAAACCAAGATTATATATTCGTAAAACATCCTCCTGAAGCTTTTCGAGATCGAGATAGGAATTTTCTTTTATAGAAATTTCTCTTAAAATAATTTCATCTTCAGTTATTTCATTTCCGTCGATAATAATTCTGTTGAGAAATATTTGAGGTTTTTGTAATGAATCGTTTTTGGAAACTGTATCTATTCTGATTTCATTATCCTGAGCATACGACTGTATGTTAGAAATAAGAATGATACTGAAGACAATTATTATAATCACTATTTTCACAAGTGTGATTATTGATTTTGAAGTGTTCTTAGCTGGTTAAGCTTATTCAATAAACGTAATGCTTCCGGACCCTGTGGTTTTACTTTTAAAGCTTGATTAATTAATCTTTCTGCGTCATCATATTTTGAAAAATTCATAACGTAATTAGCTCTTGATAAGAAGGAATTATAATATGCGTTCATAATAAAAGTATGATGATAAGAATCTTTCTTTGTTACCTGAAATTCAAACTCAGGTTCCATGTAATTATCATCAATCCTATTTTCTTTTGAGTACTTAATTAATAAGCCTTCTGGAATTCTGACATAGTCATTGCCAAACTTCTCTTGACTTGCTTGTTCAATTTCGAAAGTTGTATAAAAATTGCGGTCTTGATTATTTTCTAAAATGCTGTTTAAGAGATTGTGGAATGAGCCTTGAATTTTAAGAATTAATTGTTTGTCAGCATCTGATACTGGATTGGTGTACCTTGAGGTTTCTCTTTCGAAATTGATTAAATCTGATTTATATATTTCAAATTCATTCTTGCTGCGTTCATATATATCTGAATAGTGAATCTTAACAAAATCTAAATACCAGCTTTTCCTTAACAATTCTTTATCAATAACTACTATATCTTTTCTAATATCTTTAACAAACTGATAATACAAGGAAGCCGAAACCCAAAAATCCCATTCCGATGACATTATTATTGAATTCTCGGGTGCAGATTTGAATACATTATACGTAAAATCCCGAACAAAATAATTATCACTCTCATCAGTAAGTTCATAATTTGCTGAGAGCGGTAGAATACACAGCAATATTGAAGCGATACTTAAATTCAAAGCAGATTTTTTAAACTTTTCCACCACAAATAAAACACCAAATGCTATCCATGTTACAGAAACTATATATGCAAGTAAAAAATAAGAATCTATATCATAAATATCATAGTTTATTGCATATAACACTGTGAATATAAATAATAAAATAGTATAATTAAAGAGTCTCTTATATTTCTTAAATATTTTAACCAAACCAAAAATTGCAAGAATTGATGGTATGTAATAAAATTCTTTTGGGAAATTTGCTATAAAATATGAAAACTGTTTTTCAGCATTTTCAGTAGATGAGAACATCCACACGCTAAATTGTTTTCCAGATATATGCCTGTAAAAATTTTCAAAATTATATGGATTGCCCCAACTGAGGATTGGATTATCTGCACGTAAAGGTAAATACATATAGACTGACAAACCTATTATAAATGGAATTATCATATAGGATATTCGTTGTAATGAGTTCTTATTGAATCCGTTTACTCCGAAATATAAATAGATAGTACCAATCCCTAAAAAAAGTGTCGTTAAATGATTCGTGAAACTTAGTCCTAATACAAAAGCAAATGCAAGCCAGTATTTTTCTCTTCTGAGAAAACTGACTTCCCATGAATTTATAGAATTGCATGCTTTCAGAAAAATATATATCAGTGAAATGAGAAATAATGAATGAAGTGAGTAAACCTCTATAGAGTTTGCTGAACTCCAATAAGTAAGAGAAAACGCAAGAATCAAAGAAGACGATAAAGCGATGAAATAAATTGATAGTGAATCAAGTTTGAAAGCAGCAGAAATATTTTTCACTTTCTCTTTTTGTCTCTTAGATGATTTTATTTCTGTTTTGGATGCTTTGTTAAATATATTAAAATTGAGATCCTTAAATAAAAAAACTACCAAATTAAAAAAAATCAGAACACCTAATGACGACAAAACAGCACTCATCAAATTTAGTCGGTATAATTCCTCCCCTATCGGTATTTTTGAAAAAAGATTTCCTAGAATTGTAAATAACGGATAACCTGTAGGATGTGCTACTCCAAGTTTAATACAAACTGTTGCCAGTTCACCGGAATCGATGAATGATACTGTAGGAGCAAGCGTTAAGACATATACAATAAATGAAACAATGAAAGAAAGTATTGCAAAGAATACTTTCGATTTGAAGAATTGATCTATTTTCACGAATTAATTTTATCTCACTAAATAGTTGTGAAGCTAAAACAGCTTTTTGGACAACCCGTTTCTTCTGTGCTCAATGTAAAGGCATTTATTTTCAATATACTCCATCTTTTCTTGTAACGCCAATTCCTTAGCCTTCTCATTGAATATACCTAATTGTGTCCATATAACACTTGGAGTATATTCCAATTCAAGAACCTTCTTAACAATGTCAAACACAACACCAGGTTTTCTGAAAATATTTACGATGTCAACTGTCTCCGGTAGTTCAGAAAGGCTGCCATAACATTTTATCCCATCAATTATTTTATCTGCAAGCTTTGGATTTACACCATAAACTTTATATCCCTCGTTTGCCATGTATTTTGCAACTTTGTGACTGTCTCGTAATTCATCATCAGAAAAACCAACGACTGCTATTTTAAAATATTTTTTTAATATTTCCTTTGTATTCATTTCAATAAAAAATTAAAGGCTATTTAAAAAGTTACTGTGCTTCTTGTAGATTAATTCATTATGAAAGCATATCAACAAAACTTCTAATGAACTTGCTTTTTAAATAGTCCTTTGAAAAACTTATTTAACATACAAAACTTTTTTCTTATTTGCAGTAAATATTGTATAACCTAACAAAGCTTTACATTTAGCTTTACATTCAGCTTCGCAATAATAAATTATATTTAGTATCATTAATGTTGTAGGATAAACCCTTACAGAAAATCGAGCGAATTTCTTATATACTTTTTCATTTTTATCTTATATATTGTAATGGATTCTAATTTTTGTATAATTTGAAATGCGTTTTGGTTTTGCTGCAAGTTGTGTTGTCAAATAAATTTATTACACTCCAATATAAATTTTTACTAACATGGAATTAAAAGAATTAGAATATTCAAATAAATCCAAATCCGAACTCATTTCGGAAAATGAACTGCTAAGGAAAAAAATTGTTGAATTTGAAAAATCGTTGAGTCATGAAGATCTCTCAAACAAATCTTATGATAGACTACAGCACGACTTACTGGAAAGAGTAAAGGAATTAAATTGTCTTTACTGCACGATTAAATTAATAGAGGAATATGATATGTCTTTAAACAGCATGTTCCAAAAGGCTGTAACATTTATTCCTCCTGCTTTTCAGTATCCTGACATAACATGTACAAGAATTACTTTCGGTGATAATAGATTTGTGACAGATAATTTCAAAGAAACAAAGTGGAAGTTATCTACTGACATAATAGTTGCAAATCATAAAGTTGGATGCATCGACGTTTTCTATTTACAGGAAAAACCACAAAAGTTTGATGGACCATTCATTAATGAAGAAAGAAATTTACTTGACACACTTGGAAAACAACTAAGCAGCATAGCTGATAGAAAAATTACAGAAGAGACTTTAATAGAAAACGAAAAACGTCTCAAATCAATTTTCAATGCTGCAAACAACATATCTTTTATTCTTACCAATCTCGATGACAAGGATGCTTTAATCCTCGAGTTCAGTCCTGGCTCAGAAAATATTTTTGGGTATAAACGTGATGAGGTAATTAAAAAATCGATCTCTATTTTACATACGACTGAAAATATTGATAAGTTTTCTGAAACGATTCATAGAATGCTAAAAGAAAATACAGGTGTATCTGAAGAATTTACATTAGTACGTAAGAATGGAGAAAGATTCTCGTCTCTGTATACAGTGTATCCTGTATTCGATGCGATTGGTAAAATGAAATACACTTTGAATATTGCAATCGATATTACTGAACTTAAAAATGCCCAAGAAAAAATAAAACGCAGTGAAGAAACCACAAACGTGCTTATCAATTCATCATTTGATTCAATGATTTTATTAGATAGAAATTACAAAGTCATTTTAATTAACGATATAGCAGCAAAACGGTTAAATCTTAAAGCAAATACATTCAAAGGCAATTCTATATTCAATTTCCTTCCTATGAAAATTATAAAATCGAGAAAAGCAATTGCAGAAGAAGTATTCGAATCCAAAAAACCAAAACAATTTGTTGATGAACGTGATGGATATATTTTCGAAAATAATATTCATCCTATCCTTGATTCAAAGGGGGAAGTGGATATGCTTGCTGTATATGCCAGAGATATCACAGAAAAAGCTAAAACTGAAATAAGTATTAAAACATCCAGGGAACAACTTAGAAATTTATCAGCTCATTTACAAACAGTGAGGGAAGAAGAAAGAGCTTCAATTGCCAGAGAAATTCATGATGATCTTGGACAATTACTAACTGCTGCAAAAATTAATATTTCAGAACTTGAAAAGTTTCTTCCTAAAAGAAAAAAAGAGGAGTCCAGAAAAATCAATAATGTTAAAAGACTTCTTGATTCTGCAAGTGAAACTATTCACAAGATCTCTACGGATTTAAGACCGAGCATATTAGATGACCTGGGATTATCTGCCGCAATAGAATGGCAAGCTGATGAGTTTCATAAACATACGGGTATAAAATGCAATATTAAATTTAAACCTGTAGAAATTGTCCTCGATGACAAACTTTCTATATCTTTGTATAGAATAGTCCAGGAAGCATTAACGAACGTCACTCGCCATTCAAGAGCAACTAAAGTCGATGTTAGTTTAATAAAACAAAATAATAATTTAAGTCTAACTGTTAAAGATAATGGTGTTGGTATAAAAGAGGAAAAAATAAATCATCCAAATTCATTCGGACTTATTGGAATTCGTGAAAGGATTCTATTTTGGAAAGGAACAATTGATATCATCGGTATAAAAGATAAAGGAACAACTTTAACGATCAACATAACTTTAGACGATACTTAAACTTTATTAAATGTTCTCCATCAAAATATATAGTCTACTTGTTCAATCTCCTTTTTATTTTCTCTCTCCTTATAAGACTTTTCTTAATTAAGTTTTCTCTAATTTTTTTCTTCTGGAGCTGTTCGTCTATTTTGTTATCCGTACTTTGAGTCTTTTTGTCAGTAGTTTGTTGAGATTTTGTATTCTGTTGGTTGTTAAATGTCTCGAATGAAACGTCATCTGTCCTGACAATCTTCCAGGATGTATCAATTTTCTCCAGTACAAAATTTTGTTCATACTTACCGCTTCTTTCTCCTTTACAATAAAGAGAATATTCTAAGTATACTATCGCTTTTAGACTATCATCTTCTTTTAAATTGTAATTATTAATTATAGCACTATCAATTTCACCGAATAATTCATTCGAACAGAATTTATTATAGTCACTCCACAATTCATTTTCTTGTTTGCTATATGCAGATTTCAAATCATTGGTACCAACATCAGTAATAAAATTTTTTACTTGCTCAACAGGTGATATTATTTCTGATGTTATACTCTTTTCTGAATTATTTAAAATCAGGTCTCCATATTTGTAAATAAAAAATGTTACAAGAATTAAAAATACTGCTAATATAGAAATTAATACTACATTGATCCTTCCCCTTCTCCTTGCCTTTTTCTTAAGTTCTTCAAGTTTTGGGATAACAAGACCTTCGTTTGTAATAGCAAAAACTTCGATGGGTTTCTTTACATTCTTCAATTCAAACTCACCCATTGACTTCGTGCTGAGTCCTTGTTGATTTTTTATTTCATCATTTACTTTATAAGAAATTAAAACACCCCCTGATATTGAAAGTGTTTCTAACCTCGATGCAAGATTTACACCGTCACCATATATTCCTTCCTGATCATAAACGATATCTCCAACATGTATCCCGACTCTCAAAGGAATTTTTGGCTCTCTCTGTAATTCCCGTTGAATTTCAATTGCACAATTTACTGCTTCAACTGCACTATCAAAAATTGTTAACGTACCATCACCCCAGTACTGTAAAGTTTTCCCGTTATGTTTTTTGGTACAATTTTGAAGTACTTCCCTGTGTCTATCCCTGAACTCTTTGGATTTTTTTTCATCCTCTTGTGTCAATGCTGTATAACCGACCATGTCGGTAAACATAATTGCAGCTAATATTCTCTGACCTTGTTTTAGCATAGATTACAAGCGTTTTAATTTTGAAAATTTATTCAGTCGTAACTTCTTTCTGAAATTTTTCTTCATCTTTAATCAGTTCACTGATTGGAATGCAACTGCAAAATAAATTTCTATCACCATAAGCGTTATCTATTCTGCTAACGGGAGTCCAGAACTTATTTTTAATTAAATTCTCAACAGGATAAGCAGCCTTCCTTCTGGAATAAGGATGCAACCATGCATCAGCAGAAATGCTCAATGCAGTGTGTGGTGCATTTTTTAGAAGATTATCTACTTTATCAGCAGCACCTGAATGAATCTCACTAATCTCTTCCCTTATTGAGAACATAGCATCGCAAAACCTGTCGAGCTCTGCCTTTGATTCACTTTCTGTCGGTTCAAACATCATAGTTCCAGGTACAGGAAAGGAAACCGTCGGTGCATGGAAACTATAATCCATTAATCGTTTTGAAATATCTTCTACTTCAATTTTTGTTTCTGCCTTAAACTCTCTGAAATCAAAAATCATTTCATGCGCTACATTCCCGCTTTCACCGGTATATAATACCTTATAATAATTCTTCAGTCTTTCTTTAACATAATTTGCATTTAGAATAGCGATTTTTGATGCTTTTGTTAAGCCTTCCTCACCCATCAGTAAAATATAAGCATATGAAATGATCAAAACGAGCGGACTCCCCCATGGAGCGGAAGAAACTGCACTTATTGCTTTATCGCCACCGGTTTTTACAAGAGGATGACCGGGCAAAAATGGAACTAAATGAGATGCAACACCAATTGGACCTACACCTGGACCTCCACCGCCATGCGGGATGGAAAATGTTTTATGAAGATTCAAATGACAAACATCTGCTCCAATCATTGCTGGACTTGTTAATCCAACTTGCGCATTCATATTCGCCCCATCTAAATACACCTGACCTCCGTTTTCATGAATGATATTACAAACTTCTTTTATTGTTGATTCAAAAACACCATGAGTAGAAGGATATGTCACCATAAGTGCAGCTAAATGATCTTTGTTTTCTATAGATTTCATACTTAAATCATTTACATCTATGTTACCCTTTTCGTCACATTTTACTACTACTACTTGCATTCCAGCCATAACAGCACTCGCTGGATTTGTTCCGTGTGCAGATGATGGAATCAACACTATATTACGCTGTTTATCACCTTTATTATTATGGTATTTACGTATTACCATTAAGCCTGTATATTCCCCTTGCGCACCAGAATTTGGCTGTAAGGAAAATCCTGCATATCCAGTAATTTCACACAAATCCTTTTCAAGTTTATTAATTATTTCCAAATATCCTTCTGCTTGTTTAAGTGGTGCAAAAGGATGTATGTCTGCAAATTCAGACCATGATAATCCAAGCATCTCCGTAGTTGCACTGAGTTTCATCGTACATGAACCGAGAGGAATCATAGACCCAGTCAAAGAAAGATCTCTATTCTCTAAATATTTTAAGTATCTTGTGAACTCTATTTCTGAATGGTAATTCTGAAACACTGGATGTGTTAGGTAATTGCTTTTTCTATCTATTTCTGAAGGATATTTGATATTCACAGAATCCAGATCGACATCTATTTCAGTATCATCAGCATTATTTTCAGTAAATATTGATATAATTTCTGCAATATCTTCAATGTCTGTAGTTTCGTTTATGGAAATACCAATGCAATTTTCGAAGTATCTAAAGTTGACTTCTCTTGATTCAGCAATTTCCTTGATTTTTGAAATCTTATCTATATTTTTTGCGCTAAATTCTATCTTCAGAGTATCAAAATAATTTTTATTTACCTGATTATATCCCAGATCTTTTAATAAACCATCGAGTAGCTTTGTCAATCCAAAGATTCTTCGAGCAATATTATTAATTCCCTCAGGTCCATGATAAACCGCATACATACCTGCCATAATCGCTAACAATACCTGAGATGTACAAATATTACTGGTAGCTTTATCTCTTTTGATATGCTGCTCTCTTGTCTGTAAAGCCATTCTATAAGCTTTATTACCATCAGCATCAACTGAAACACCAATAATCCTCCCTGGTATGTTTCGTTTATATTCGTCCTTAGTCGCAAAATATCCTGCATGCGGACCACCGAAACCCATTGGAACTCCAAGCCTTTGTGTAGTTCCTACTACGATGTCTGCTCCAAATTCTCCCGGAGGAGATATAAGAGTTAAGCTTAATAAATCTGCAGCTACTATTTTAAATATTTTTTTCTGTTCTGCTTTTTCAAAGAACTTTTTGTAATCGAATATTTCACCATCGGATGCTGGATATTGAACAAGTACTGCAAAAATGTTATCATTTAATTCATCAGTTCTGTGGTCACTAACTTTGACTTCAACACCAATGGCTTCAGCTCTTGTTTTAACAACTGCAATAGTCTGAGGGAAGCATTCTTCAGAAACAAAAATTACATTCGCTTTTGGTTTACTCCTTTGTCTCAACGAATTACACATAAGCATTGCTTCCGCAGCAGCGGTCCCTTCATCTAATAAAGACGAATTTGCAATATCCATACCCGTAAGATCTGTGACCATTGTTTGAAAGTTCAGCAATGCTTCGAGTCTCCCCTGCGATATCTCTGCCTGGTATGGTGTATACTGTGTATACCATCCGGGATTTTCGAAAATATTTCTTAAAATAACAGTTGGAGTGATTGTTGGGTAATAACCCAGACCAATATATGTTTTAAAAACTTTATTCTTGTGTGCAATTGACTTTAACTTTTTTATGAACTGATATTCTGAAAGTGGTTCATCAAGTTTTAATTTTTCTTTTAGGCGTATGTTATCGGGAATGGTATCGTCAATTAATTCATCTAATGATTTTACATTAATTGTTTCAAGCATTGAATTGATTTCTTTTTCATCCGGTCCGATATGCCTGTCTACAAATTTTTCTACACTTGGTAATTTACTCATTTAAATATTTTTATTGTTAAGGTTTATTAAATTTTTGTAGAAAGCAATATAAAATTTCTAATTTGCAATCTAAATTCAAAAAGGATGTGTAAATTCAATTAATTAACAACTGGTTCCCAAACTGAGTTTATGAAGCAGTATAGGAAACTGATTTTTCTTTATTATTACAATAAAACACTTTTCCATTCATCATAACTTTTAACATCACTTGTAAGATTCCAACTCTTTAATGATTGTATATCTTTCAAACCGCTACCAGTCAATAATATAATGACATCATCAGTCTGATTTATATTTGTTGTTTCAATTACTTTTTTGTAACCTGCGTAAGAAGCAGCTCCTGCAGGTTCAGCTAATATTCCGATACTATTGGCAATTGTCTTCTGTGCTTCTAATATTTCTCTGTCTGTAACTTCAATCCCAAATCCTGATGAATTTTTTATTGCATCTGCTGCCATATACAAATTCCTGGGCGCTCCCGAACAAATTCCATCTGCTATCGTTGATGCTGGTCTATATTCAAACTTATTAGTTTCCAGATAACGAATTAAAGCATTACTCCCTTCTGACTGCACACCAATTATTTTCGGCAATTTTTTAATCCATCCTAATTCTACTAACTCACTCATTCCCTTATATATTCCAGAAATTATCACACCATCGCCAACGGGTACAAAAATGTATTCCGGTAATTTACCTTCTAATGAAATAAAAATATCGTAAGCAGCGGACTTTTTACCTTCTATGGTTAAAGGATTATAAGCTGTGTTGCGATTGTACCACCCTTTCTTTTGAGAAATTTCCTGGCAAAGATCAAATGCCATATCATAATCTCCATCCACCGTATAGACAGTAGCACCATAAGATTTTATCTGGATGAGTTTTCCTTCCGGAATATTTCTGGGAACAAATATATGAGAGTTCAATCCAAACTTAGAACATATTCCTGCCAACGATGAACCGGCATTACCAGTTGATGAAGCAGCAATTTCATTGTTTTCTAATTGAATAGCTTTTAGAACAACTAGGTTTGTTGCCCTATCTTTAAAAGATAAAGTAGGATTGCGAGTCTCATCCAGAAAATATAATTTTCTTCTGTCGATTTCGCCTTCAACTATTGGACGGCTATTTAAAACTATCTTAGCAAAATAAGATGTCGGAATGTTATCGAATTTATTAGCAGTAATATTTAGGGACCATAAATATGGATATGCCCAGAACTCACCAACAGGCAACTTTAAAAAATCGTTTTTTGAATATTGAGTTTTGATAAATTCATAATCATAAATAATTTTTAAAACACCTTTCAATGGCATGTTCTTTTTAGCTTCTCCGCAGTGAGGACAAAGATAGATTTTTTTTCCTTCTATCTCTTCGGAAGTGTATTCATTTTTACAATCGAAACATTGATAAAAGTAATGCGACATAATTTACATTGTTAATGCCATAATTGATTTCGCAGTATGAAGCCTGTTCTCAGCTTCATCAAATACGATAGATATTTCCGGGTTATCTAATATCTCATCTGTAACTTCATGACCTCTATCAGCAGGCAGTGCGTGCATCAGCTTCACCTTGTCATCTGCTAATTTAATTCGACGCTCATCGCATATCCAATCCCTGTACTTTTCAAGGTTTACTTTCATTTCTTTATTACAAGCTTCCTCATTCTCTAAATAGTCTTTCATTCTATAATTTCCGAAACCACCCCAATTCTTGGGTATAACAACTTGAGCATCTTCGAATGCTTCATCCATAATATTTGTGAATTTAACACTTCCCCCTCCTGCTTTTGCATTCATACGAGCTTTCTCAACGATGTCTTTATTCAAAGGAAACTCTTTCGGGTGAGCAACAGTAACATCAATTCCATACCTTGGAAATAATAAGATTTGTGTTTGTGGTACAGATAGTGGTTTTGAATGTGTATCTGCATATGCCCATGAAACTGTTACTTTTAGATTCTGAATCTCCTTTCTAAAATATTCAAAGATAGTCATCAAATCGGCAAGCCCCTGGAACGGATGATACACATCATCCTGCAATGACATAACCGGTTTTGTCGAATATTCAGCCATCTCGGAAAGATACTTATTTCCAATTCCGTAAAAACAATTCCTCGACGCAATTCCGTGTCCCATCCTGCTTAAAATAATAGCAGTATCTTTTGCTGACTCACCGTGCGAAAGCTGCATTTTATCAGCCGTAAGGTCATGAGCATGTCCACCAAGCTGTGTCATCCCCGCTTCCATAGAATTTCGTGTTCTCGTAGATTGTTCAAAAAAAATCATGAAAAGAGTTTTGTGTGGTAAATACAAAGTCGGTGTTTCTTCTACAAACTTTCCCTTCAGATCAAAGGCTGTCTCAAATACTTTATCCAACTCTTCTCTCGTCCAGTCATCGCAGGTAAGAAAATGCTTTCCTTTCAAATTTGAAACCATGGAAATTCCTTGTTTTTGCTTAATAAGTTTGACAAAAAAGAGTATAGAATGCACTAGCTTTAACCAGATGCTCAATCGGTACCTTTTCATTTGGTGCATGAGCAAGGGTTTCATCACCAGGACCGAAACCCACTACAGGAATTTTATATATCCCATTTATTACTACTGCATTAGTTGAAAAAATCCATTTATCGACTACTGGCTTTTCGTTAAACAAGTTCATATATGTTTCAACACCTTTCTGAATTATTGGATGATCCTCTTTTAACATCCATGTTGGATAGTATTTTTCCATTCCGTACTCTATTCCTGTGTGAGATTTTTCTTTATAGTTAAGGACCTTTACTTCTGCATTATTACTGTTGATCAATTCCGTAATCTGGTTAACAGCTAATTCTTTATCCTCTCCCCACGTGAGCCGTCTATCAAGGTGCAGCTTGCAATAATCTGAAACAGCACACAGCGAAGGACTTGAGGATTTCATTTCAGTCACAGATATTGAACCTTTCCCAAGGAATTGATCTATTAAAAGTTCATTATTTATTTTCTCAACTTTTAATGCTGCTTCCGAAGCCATGTAAATTGCATTCTTACCTCTTTCAGGTGCAGAACCATGAGCAGAGACACCAATAAACTCCACTTCAATTTCCATTCTACCACGATGTCCCCGATAAATGTTCATGTTTGTAGGTTCTGTGACAACTACACAATCCGGTATAATTTTATCTTCTTCGATAATATATTTCCAGCATAAACCATCGCAGTCTTCTTCCATAATTGATCCCACAAAATAAACCGTAACATCATTTTCTATTCCAATTTCTTTTAAAATTCTTCCAGCAGTAACAAAAGCAGCAGGTCCTCCCTTTTGATCTACACTCCCCCTTCCGTATACGTATCCATCTTTTATATCTCCGGCTAAAGGATCGAAATCCCAATTTTCCATATTACCTATATCCACGGTATCAATATGACCATCAAAAGCTATAATCCTTTCACCGTTGCCAATTCTACCAATAACATTTCCAAGCCCGTCAATGATTACTTCGTCAAATCCTGCCTCATCCATTTGACGTTTCAATTCGTATGCTGCTTCGGATTCATAAAGACTCAACGATTTTTTCTGAATGAGCTTTGAAAGATTCTTAGCAGAATAATCCTTATATTTTTCGGCAAGGTCTAATATTTTTTGTTTGTCGCTCATACTCTGATTAAAAGGATTGAGTAGTTTAAAATCCTAAAAATAATTTTAAAAACAGATTTTAAAACAAATATATCTTATATTTATATTAATATTAATGCACATGAAAATTTCAATTTAATAGAAACCCTATGTCTGACAAAATGAATACTATCCCTTTCAGGAAATTGCTCTTTTGGATTTTCAATGAATATAAAAAGTATAACTCAATCTTCAATATCCCTTCACACGGATTTGTTAATTACAATTCAGGTTTAAGGTTTAAACTAATAAACGAACAAATTGATTCGCCCATAGGACCTGCTGCCGGACCTCACACTCAAATGGCACAAAACATAATCTGCTCTTATATCTGCGGAGGAAGGTTTTTTGAACTTAAGACAGTACAAGCTTTAGATGAATTGGAAATTGAAAAGCCATGCATTTATGCTGCTGATGAGGGTTATAACACGGAATGGTCACAGGAATTAAAACTCAGTTCCTCTTTCGATGAATACCTAAAAGCATGGTTCTTACTTCATTTCCTAAAAGAGCTATTTCCGTTTTCAACTAATGATAAAAACGGTTTTATATTTAATATGAGTGTGGGTTACGATTTGAAAGGAATAAAATCTAATGCGATTGATAAATTTATTGACGATCTTCTCGATTGTTCAAACAATGTTCTTTTCGAAAAATA